>JAAFIN010000179.1 GCA_013297825.1 Cytophagales bacterium | reverse complement strand
CCTAATGCTTTTATAATTCCCAATGCTCACGTGCATTTTTTCTCCGTTGTTGGTGTTAGAAAAATGCTTTTACAACTGCAAAAATAGCACAAAAACCCTTTATAAGAACCTAATGCTTTTATAATTCCCAATGCTCACGTGCATTTTTCCACCAACAACTTATCAGCGAACAAGCCTCTGCAATGTGTTGTTGGTAACGAAAAATGCTTTTACACTTGTAATAGTGCTATCTTTTGTGCTTTTTTGAGTAACAAATGAATAATTGCAGTGTGCTTGCATTTTTCTAAACACACAACAACAGTACAGTTTTTTCCGCTTGATAACACTGACAAAGGATAAAAAATAATTTTTCAAAAATAAAATTTTTTAACACGAATATATGTCGCAATTTCATCAGGAACGAGATATTGAATAGATTTTTGCTGTTGAATAAGGTCACGAATATACGTTGCAGATATATCCAACAAAGGTGCATCTATTTTTTGGATTTGTGGGTGCGTGTCCAATATAGAAGGCGAAGCACTTGGGCGTGGATAAACTAATACTTGGTGATGTTCTAAAATTTCTTCATAATTTTTCCATTTAGTAAGATTTGTAAGGTTATCACCGCCCAAAATCAAATTAAATGTATGTTGTGGATATTTTTCACGCAAAACCCTCAACGTATCAACCGTATATGATGGACGTGGCAAATGAAATTCCACATCACAAGCTCTAAGTTTGTTATTGTTATAAATTGCTTTTTCCACCATATCATACCTGTCGTGTGCGTGCAGAAGCGTATTTAGGTCTTTTTTGGGATTGTGAGGTGATACCACAAACCAAACTTGTTCCAAATTGCTATTTTCTGCAAATGTATTCGCAATTATCAAATGTCCTATATGAATGGGATTAAATGACCCAAAAAGCAAACCGATTTTCATATAATGGTGAATGGTAAATGGTGAATGGTAAATGAAACAGCCAAATAAAATCAGGATTTTCAGGATTTTAAGATTAACAGGATTTAAACAGCCATTTTTTTGTTTTTTAAACCTTGAACTTTTAAACCTTAAACTTTGAACCTTAAACCTTGAACCTTGAACTTATGGAATTAACAAAGAAGAATCGCCATAACTCAAAAAACGATAATCATTTTGGAGAGCTTCATTGTAGATTTTTCGCCAATCTTCGCCCACAAATGATGCTACAAGCAATATCAACGTAGTATCAGGCAAATGATAATTTGTAACAAGTCCTTTGCAAACTTTGAAAATATAACCAGGAAAAATAAAAATTTCGGTTCTTCCTTTCAAATCTTTCATATTAAAAAATTTCATATATTTCAAAATTGCCCTAATACTTTGTTCTGCTGTGGGAAGTTCTGTGATTTCGTGTTGGTAAGGAAAAAGTTTTTCTACAAAAAAAGGTATTTGCGTGATTTTTTTGGTGGTGTTTATCATATCAAAAACCTTCGCACCAAACCAATAAAGACTTTCCAAACTACGCATTGAAGTAGTGCCAACCGCAACCACGTGAGAAATATTATGAGCAATATTTTCCAAATTTTCTTTGGTAAAAGCCATTTGTTCGCTGTGCATTTCGTGGTCAGTAACTTTTTTTGCTTTAATAGGTTGAAAAGTGCCACCGCTTACGTGCAAGGTAATAAAATCTTTTTTGATGCCTTTTTTTTCAATATTTTCTAATACTTCATTCGTAAAATGTAAACCTGCTGTTGGTGCTGCAACTGCACCTTCTGCTTGTGCATATACGGTCTGATAGCGTTCTTTATCACTTTCTGTAACTTCTCTTTCAAAATATGGCGGAAGTGGAAGATTACCAAATTTTTCTAATATTTCTGAAAAAATAGTTTCATTTTCTGTTTTCCAAGTAAATTTTACCAAATTTTTTTGTTCGTCATTTTCTATCAATTCTGCTTGAAGTATGATATTATTTATTGGAAGGTTTAAGATAAGGACTTCGTCATTTTTCCATTTTTTTTTGTTACCAATCATACATTCCCAAGTAATACTTTCAGATTGTTGTAATGCTTGAAAAATATCCTTTGGCTCGTGTGGTGATAATAAAAAAATTTCAATCCACGCACCTGTTTGTTTTTGAAAAAAAAGCCTCGCAGGAATTACTTTTGTATTATTAAAAATAAGAAGTGTATCAGGACGAAGAAAATGATGTAATTTAAAAAATTGCGAATGAGCAATTTCACCTTTGATATACACCTGCAATTTGGCATCATCACGTTTTTCCAAAGGAAATTGTGCAATGCGTTCTTGTGGCAAATCATAATGAAAATCTGCTAAATTGGGCTGTTGAATTTTATTTTTGAAGTCTTTTTGCATTTGCTATATTGATTTTTTATTGAATTTTTGGTGTTGAAATTTTTGTGCAAAAATAACTTTATTTTATAAAAAAAATAAAAAAATTAAAATTCAATATGCACTTTTGTTAAATTTCTGCGAATTATTTTACGCATTTCCACAGAAATAGGTGTATTTTTCAGCACAATTCTTTTGAGATTTGGCAGTTTTTTGAGGGCTTCCAAAGGTAATTTTTCTAAATTTGGGTTATTATTCAAAAAAAGCATTTCTAATTTTTGTAATTTGCTAATATCCTCTGAAATATGCGTAATTTGGTTAAATTGCATATCCAAAATTTTGAGGTTTTCCAATAAAAAAACCTCTTTTGGAATATCTTTGAATAAATTATTGCCTAAATAAAGCCTCTGTAATTGAATTAATTTTGTGAAACGTGTGGGAATTTCGGTAATATCTTCATTGATACATTGGAAACTTTGCAGATTTTCCAACGTGTCCATTCTGTATGGAATTTCTTTAACTTTTCCATACGCTCCACCTGTATTTTTCAAAATAAAACGATAAACTTCTGAATAATTCTTTTGGGCTTTCACAAAATCCATAAAAATAGGCATTTTATTTAATACTTCTTCGCTCAATAAATTGATAATTTTTTTGGGCTTTGTGGTGTCTTTTTTTGGCTCTATTTTATTTTGGGCGGAAATGAAGCCCCCCAACCCCCAAAGGGGGAGTAAAATATAAAATATAAAAAAACAAAGCCTTCCAGCACCCAAAGAGAGCGTAAATTTAAAATATTTGAAAAAATTAAAATATGAATTAAATATTATCTTTAACATAATTTTTCTTTTTTTATGGTGATTATTGGCTGTTAGTTCCCCCTTTGGGGGTTAGGGGGCTTTTTAATTACTTAAAATCACATCAAAATCCTGTTCATAAATCCATTTACCCAAAAGTTGCCCTTCAATGCCATAATTTGGGCGGTGAATTGCCTCCCAACGTGTAAGAAGTGCTTGCATTTCTTCTGAAAATTGAATTTTTTGTTTTTTGGAAACACGTTTCACAAAAATTTTCAAAAAAGTATCCTTTCTGGTAAGTTGCAAAGTGTCTTTATTTTCTTTAAATTGTTCTAAAATGTATTCTATCATTGTGTTTGCTTCTTCATTTGCCAATGTGTAGGGCATTGCAAGCAATGTAAAATTATTTTCCAAAATCAAATTTTTATCAAAAACAAATCCCAAATCCTCCAATTCTGGTGTAATTTCTTTCAAAAATTCCCCATCAGCAGGCGAAATATCCAATGTAAGCGGAAAAAGCAAAGTTTGAGGCGAATTTTTTTTGCGTACATTTTCCTCCCAAAGTATTTTTTCTAAGGTATTTTGGGTATTTAATAAATAAAAGCCTTTTTCTGTTGCACAAACCCAATATTTTCCTTTTCCTGCCCACGTGCCATCTGCCCATTTTGGGGGAATATTTTGTGAAATATTATTTGCTTTGCTTTCTAAGGGCAAAGTTCGTGCAGTAGTAGGTTGTATTTCAGGTGTCTTTTTTTGCAAATTTTCATATAACATTTCCCAATTATCAACTTCTTTTTTGGTAAAAAAATTGTTGGTATTTTGAAAATTGCCTTTTTCACCATTGTAATTATTGCCTGAATTATTGTTGTTATTTGATTTTTCTTTTTGAAAATTATTATTGGAACTAAAATTATTAAAATTCCTTTGTGAAAAATTATTATTAGTGTTTTGTGTTTGGATATTTTGTTGTTCCCTTTCGTTTTTATCTTCTTCTGTTTCGGTATAATTTCCGCCATAAAGTGGATTTTCGGAAAGGGTTTTATCCAAAAATTTATGTGTTTGTTTCAATAAATCTGGATTTTCCTCAAAATCAATCATTGGTACAAGCGTGTGCGCACTGATTGCCTGACGAACTGCTGACTTCACAAGGGCGTACATTGTGCGTTCATCATCAAATTTTACTTCGGTTTTGGTTGGGTGAATATTGATATCAATGTGTTTTGGGTCAATTTCCAAAAAAATCACATAAAAAGGGTGTGCATCTTTGGGAATAATGCCTTGATATGCCTCCAAAACTGCGTGATGCAAATAACCGTGTTTTATAAAACGTTTGTTCACAAAGAAAAATTGGTCGCCACGTGTTTTTTTGGCACTGTCAGGCGTACCTACATAACCTTGTATGCCCAAAAAAGGCGTATTTTCTTGGCAAGGAATAATTTGTTTTAGATAATTTTTGCCTAATAAACTGCCAATTCTAAGCCCTAATTTTTGGTTGGGAGGCAACACAAACATATCCAAATCATTGTGATTGAGCTGAAAACCAATTTGTGGGTGAGCAAGTGCTACACGTTGAAATTCGTCAATAATATGACGCATTTCAACAGGATTGGCTTTTAGGAAATTTCGTCTTGCAGGGACATTAAAAAATACATTTTTTACTGCAAATGTTGTCCCAAAACCTGCAGAAATGGTTTCTTGTTCTTTGAGTTTTGAGCCTTCTATGTAGATGTAAGTTCCTGTTTCGTCAGCTTGTCTGCGAGTTTTGAGTTCAACTTGTGCCACCGCAGCGATTGAGGCGAGGGCTTCACCTCTAAATCCCATTGTGCGAATTTGAAAAAGGTCATCAGTAGTTTTTATTTTGGAGGTGGCGTGTCGTTCAAAACTCATACGAGCATCAGTTTCCGACATACCAATTCCATCGTCAGTTACTTGCACGAGGGTTTTTCCTGCTTCTTTTACGACAAGTTTTATATTTTGGGCTTTGGCATCAATGGCATTTTCCAAAAGTTCTTTTACGATAGAGGCAGGTCGTTGTACCACTTCGCCTGCAGCGATTTGGTTGGCGAGTGCGTCAGGTAATAGGTTTATGATGTCTTGCATATTCAGTATTCAGGAAACAATAATCAGTGGTCAGTAATTAAAAAAAGAAATATCTTTTTTTTAACAAAATTACAAAAAAATTTGTAAATTTTATAGTTCTCTGACAATTTTTGTGGAATACCTTTTTGGTTTCTGTGAAAAATTATCAACTTATTATTATTTTTGTGAAAAAACCAAATAATATACTTTTCACAAAATCAAACAAAAAAAGCCTTTATTTTTATAAATAAAGGCTTTTTCTAAAAGATAAAATGTGTTTTTTATACAATTATGAAATTTTAAATGAAAATATTTGTGTTTAGGAAAAAATATTATTTGGGGAATGAAATTCTAAGAGGATTTATCACACATTGATAATAACCGTCGTGTTGTGTAGCAAAAAACATAATTCCATTGTACCATATCAACGCAGATATAGCCATAACCACAAGAAATAAAACTCCAAATACCATTCCTGCCAATGCTCCTCCTCCGCCATTGCCTCCTGGAGAATTTGCACCAAACATAAGCACAAACGTAAAAAAAGAAGCTCCCATTGCCAAGAGCATTATAATAATCACTGTTATTATTTTAGCCATAAAAAAAATTATTAAAATTGTTAAGGAATAATTGATAGCATATCCACACAAAAATAAAATTATTTTTTTATTTTACAAGAAAAAAACCTTTATTTTAAAAAACATCTTTTTTTCTAAATGGCTGTTTCATTCATCATTTAACATTTATCATTCAACATTATTTCAGTTTCCCAATCCAAAATTTATTTCAGTATTATCACCAATATTAAGGCTTTGGACAAGACCACGCAAAATAGTATCATTTCCAATAATAGAATTTTGGAGAACAACCTCATTTAATTCACTAAAAGAACCAATAATAGAATTGCGAACTATTGCTTTCTGCACAATCGTATTTTCGCCTATTGCAACATTGGGACCTATAATGGCGTGTTCTATTTTGCAATTATTACCAATGCTTACAGGAGGAATGATAATTGCGTTAGGAAATTCCTTATATGTTTTTTGTTGGTGTTGATGACTATTTAAGAGAATTGCGTTTGCTTCCAAAAGGGTTTCTTTTCGCCCACAATCAAACCAATTATCAATATAAAAAGGTTTTATTTGTTCGCCCTCGTGAATCATTCGCATAAGAGCATCAGTAAGCTGAAACTCATTATTAGTTCGCAAATTATTTTCTACCAAAAAACCAATAGATTGCAACAAAAGTGGTACATTATTGATTTTGTAAAGACCAACAAGTGCAAGATTTGATTTAGGAATTTTTGGTTTTTCTATCACTTTGGCTACATATTCTGCTTCTTGGTCAAGCTCTGCAATGCCAAATATGGTTGGTGTAAGCACTTTTTTGACTGCTACGGTGCTTTGTGGAGATTGCAAAAAAGTTGGCATATCCAAATTCACTATAGAATCTCCAAAAAATATTAAAATTTCTTTTTCCTGTTCAAAAAAATGCCTCCCTACCCAAACTGCGTGAGCAGAACCTTCTCTTGGCTCTTGCACCACAAATTCAGCATTGATTTTGTCTTGGTAATTTGTATTAACAAAAGACTCTATTTTTTCGCCCAAATACCCCAAAATAAATACAAAATCACATATCCCTGACTCTATCAAATAATCAATAATATGAGCCAAAATAGGTTTTCCTGCTATTGGTACAAGGACTTTGGGCTGTGTGTGTGTGATGGGACGCAAACGTGAGCCTAAACCCGCCACAGGAATAATAACTTTCATCGCAAAAAATAAATTTATTTTCGCCAAAATAAATTATTTTTTTGAAAAAATGATTTTTTATCTTAAAATTAAAACAATAAATTTTTTATCTAAACAAAAGTTTTCAAAATAATGATTTTCTGATAATTTTTATAAAAAATTGTCAAAAAAAAAAATTTCAAAAATATGCACCTTTTAAAATATATTTTCATACATTTTTTTATTTGTGTTGTCATTCTAAACACTTTTAGGAGTGTTTTGGCACAAGATATGATAATGAAAAATCGTGGATTTGAATATAATTTACAAAATGAAAAAATTATACAAAAACGCCTTTATACCACAGAAGATGGTATGGCTTCCAATGTGATACGAGGAGGCATACAAGATGATGAAGGATTTATTTGGTTGGCAACAAGAAATGGACTTAATAGATTTGATGGTAAAAATTTTAAATTATTCAATACACAAAAAGGCAAACTAACATACAATGATTTACATTATATTTGTAAAGATGACAACAGACATTTATTTTTGGGATATGGTACAAAAAAAAATGCAAGCCTTTATAATGCAAATGAAGTTTTTGATTTGGCTACCCAAAAAATTATTCCTTTAAAAACTGCATATCCTAACTTGCCTTTTCACCCTGATAGCCTCATAGAAACTAATAATGTATCAAATAAATTGTATTTTTTTGTGGCACCTGCCCAAATTTGGGAATTAACAAAAAACACATTTATCCTAAAAACAGACCTCACAAAATACATTGATAACAAAAATCTTAAAAAATATAATACATTAAAAGGTGATTATATATTTTACCAAAATAACAAAATATTAGTGTGCTATGTGGACGAAAAAATCCCTATTATTTTAATCACAGACGATAAAATACAGATTATACCAAAAAAATATACTATTGCAAAAGTTGGATATGGCTATTTTTTAGATTTTAATGGAAATTTAGTCATCAATACACCAACCCAAAATAAAGAATTTAGAAGTTATAGGCTTAACACACAAGGTGATACGCTTTCCAAAATAAATTTTCCGCCTATTTTTCCAAAAGAAAACTATACTTTTATTTCAGATGATATTGCCTTTGATGAGGACAGAAAAGTTATCATACAACCAAAAAACAAACAAAAAATATATTATTTCCACTACAACAGGGGAAGGGTTAGTCCTATTTTAGAGGATAATGTAAATTCATTTGAAAAATTTGAATGGGGAGATGCTTTTGATGCTTATTTTCAAGATAAACAAAAAAATATTTGGTTATGCACACGCAAAGGCTTGATAAAAATTAGTATTTATAAAAGCAAATTTGAACATTACTTTACAGGTGCGATAAATGACCCAAAATTAGAAAATCAAGCTCGTGGTATTTATGCTGATTCTTTGGGCAATGTATATGCGAATATATGGGACAAAATTTTGAAAAAAAATAAAGATGGACAAGTCTTAGAAATTACCAACCCAACCATTGGCAATGCGTTAGATGTAAAAGATAGTTTGGTGTATTGTTTGGGTAAGAGATTATACATAGCAGAAAAAAAATTTCAACAAACACCTACCACCATAAATATAGCGTATATTCGTGGAAAAAATGTTTGGGCATTTTATTTTTTATCCAAAGATGAGATAATAATAGGGGCAGAAGGACTTGTCATATATCATTTGAAAAATGAAGAAATACACATATTAGAAAATTCTAATTTTCCAAAAAACGTACATATTTATCGTTTTTTTAAGGATAAAGAAAATGTATTGTGGGCAGTTGCTCAAAATGGACTTTATGTAATAAAAGATAAAAAAATCAT
Source organism: Cytophagales bacterium (assembly GCA_013297825.1). GTDB lineage: Bacteria > Bacteroidota > Bacteroidia > Cytophagales > Microscillaceae > JAAFIN01. The sequence goes on along the minus strand of JAAFIN010000179.1, from coordinate 2,123 downwards.
AAATTACTATGGTTTTGAGGCAAAAGAAACACAATATCAACTTCCTTGCAAAGATATTGTTGATGTATATTTAGATGACAAAGATATTTTTTGGATAGCAACTTATAGCAATGGTTTGTATCGTTGGGATAAAAAAATAAATACTTTCCAACAATTTACCATTTCAGAAGGTTTGCCTTCCAATATTTTAACACGTTTGGAAAGTGATGCGTATGGATATTTGTGGATAGGCACAGAAAATGGTTTGTGTCGTTTTAATAAAAAAACTTTTGAAATAAACACTTACACCACCAAAGATGGACTTCCTCACAATGAATTTAACCGAATTTCATCTTTTAAAGCTACTAATGGCAAATTATATTTTGGGGGTTTAAATGGCGTTGTAGCTTTTAATCCTAAGGATTTTTTAACTGATAAACAAAGATTTATAATCCCTTTGAAAGTAATAGGATTTAGCCAATTTGATGGAAAAACTGAAAAAATTATAGACAAAACACTTGAATTTTTGCAACAACAAACGATTACTTTGTATCCCTCAGATAGATTTGTGGAGATTTCGCTTCAATTATTAAATTATGAAGAAGGGGAAAATAGATATGCTTACAAAATAGAAGGCATAGACAAAGATTGGTATTATACCACAAATAACACCTTGCGTTTTTCGGGTTTGCCTTATGGAAAATTCAATCTTCGCATCAAAGCACAAAATTATTGGGGTATTTGGAGCGAACAAGAATTAAAAATTCCCATAGAAATTGTTATTCCTATTTATTTAAGAACTTGGTTTTTAATATTGAGTTTTTTATTGATTACTTTGGCAATTTTTGTTTTTATTCGTTGGAGAATTTATAAAATTGGACAAGAAAAAATAGCATTGGAACGCATTGTAACCCAAAGAACAGAAGAATTGCAAAATAATGTGTATGAAAAAGAATTGCTTTTGAAAGAATTGCATCATAGAATCAAAAACAATTTTTCGCTTATTTTAAGTTTCGTATATCAACAATCTGTCATTAACCAAAACAATCACGATACTATAGAAAATCTAAACGCACTGCACCAACGCATTAGTTCTATTTCCAAAGCTCACGACTTGATTATAGAAAGTTATGACACCAAATTAGCAAGCGATAATCTCTACATTGATGAATACCTAAATAATATTATGCAAGCAGTTTTGGGTTTGGATAAACGACACATTATTTTGAACTTTGAAGTAGAAAAATATTTATTGAATACAGATACAAGTATTCCGTTGGGTATTTTATTGAATGAATTACTTTCAAATTCCTTAAAACACGCACAACCCAAAAATGAGTTTCTTATCATTTCCACCAAAGTTTTATTTGAAAATGAAACTATTATTTTTGATTTTTTGGATAATGGCATTTCTTTTAATGAAACAAAACGAAAAAATAGTTTTGGAATGACGATTATCAACAGTATGGTAAAACAATTAAAAGGCAAAATGCAAAGAACAGGCTCACATTATCAATTTTATTTACAGATTAAAAACAAATAAATAAATAAATAAACAAATGAAACCAAACAGATGAAAACAAACGTGTTGATTGTGGAAGATGAGGTAATGATAGCCAATGTAATCCAAATGTATGTAGAAAGTGCTGATTATGTTTGTGTAGGCATTGCTATTGATTATGAAGAAGCCTTAGAGATATTGGAACAAGGAAATGTAGATATTGCACTCTTAGATGTCAATATTTCAGGTACTCAAAAAGGAACAGAGTTGGCACATTATATCAATGCACATTATCACATTCCTATTGTGTTTTTGACTGCGTATTCTGACCGAAAAACCATTGAAGAAATCAAAAACACACTTCCTTTTGGGTATCTCAAAAAACCCATTGAGAAAGATAATTTATTGGTTCTTATGGAAATAGCAATCAATAATTTTACAAAAAAACAACAAACCACAAACGAAAAAATAACCCTTAAAATAGGCAAAGAAACTTATCAATTTTCTGGTCAGGAATTAATAGAGTTCTTTAAATGAGAGATTTTTACCAAATATTTAATTTTTAAATATTTTAAGTGTTTTATCAAAATTTTTCATTACTTTTTGTTTATATTTTTAACGTATAATTTAAAATTCCATAAGG
>JAAFIN010000178.1 GCA_013297825.1 Cytophagales bacterium | reverse complement strand
AAAATTAAATCCTTATTTAATGGGTGGTGTTGCGGTGCTTTTTCACAATCCACAAGCACGCACACCTATTGAATTTGGTAATGCGTGGATTAACCTAAAACCACTTAATACAGAAGGACAAGGCAAGGAAGGATACGCAAAACCTTACACAACCACAGTTATTACAATACCTGTTGGTGTAGGCTTAAAATACAAACTTTCTAATAGAATTGATTTGGGTTTTGAGGCTGGTTTTAGATTTACTTTTACGGATTATCTTGATGATGTAAGTGGTAATTATCCTAATATGTGGGATTTGGACAGTGATTTGGCGAGGGCAATGTCTAATAGAAGCCTTGAACAAACTTCTGCAGGCACAGGTGCTGATAGAAAATTCATAGTAGATGGTCTTGCTCAACAACTTAATGGATATTTGACGTATGTAGGTGCAGATGGCAAAACCTACAATACTTTTAATGGTTATGGCAGAGAAGGCGACCAACGTGGAAGTCCAAAAGTAAATGATTATTATTTGGTTACAGGTTTTAAACTTAATTATTTGATTGGTGTTGGTAAAAAACAAGTGGAAGCTGAAAAATCAAAAGTGAATTATATATTTAGATATGATAAATAATAATGGTAAATGGTAAATGAAACAGCCAAAATACACTTTGAACCTTGAACTTTTGAACTTTTTGAATCTTGAACTTTTGAACCTTGAACTTTTGAACCTTGAACTTTTTGAACCTTGAACTTTTGAACCTTGAACTTTTTGAACCTTGAACTTTTATGCAAAGCACCGCCCAAAATGTGCTTGATTATATTGCAGAAGCACCACAAGACCGCCAAAATACTTTACAAAGTATTAGAGATTTTTGTTTGGAAATTTTGACGGATTTTACAGAAAAAATGATGTATGGAATGGCTTGTTATGTGAAAAATGATACAGAAAACACTGTAACAATGCTGTCATTTGCCAATCAAAAAAATTATATTACAATTTATTTTCCAAATGAGGAAATTGTCCAAAAAAATCAAACTACGCTCAAAAACTTAGGTAAAGGCGTGAGTATGGGCAAAAATTGTGTGAAATTTTCTAAGCCTAATGACATTGACTTTTCTTTTTTAAAAAATATTTTGAGCGAACTTTAATTTTTATATTTTTCAAATTTTGGGTAAGGGCAAGCCTTACCCCTGCAAACCTTAAACTTTAAACCTTAAACTTCCTAATACGTTTTTGTCATATTTTCAGGAATTGCAATAATAAAATTGGCTTTATTTTCATTTTCTTTGTCTAATTTTTCAATGTTTTTTTGTTCAACAGAAGAAATTGTAAGGATTTTTAGGTTTTTATTTTGTTTTTGAAGATACCAAACAATACTTTCAAAATTATCAGAATGATAAGAACCGTTATAATGCAAGAAAATTTTGCCTTTTTGCCAATTTTTCAAAATAAAATGTGCCATTGTAGCGTCCTTTACCGCTTGTCCTGACGCAAAATCCATCACGACTCCCCCACCCATTCCACCACTCGCACCATGTGACATATTTGCCATTGATTTATAAGCATTGAGTTCCAAATCAATGGTAATGGGAAGTGGAGCAACCCAATTTTTAGCTTCATTTGAAAGCGTTTCAAGTGATTTTAAGCCTTTTTTTGCAACCATATTGGCATATCTGCGTGGAATATTGGTGGCAATAAAAGGAATTTGATTTTTTTTAGAAAATTCCACCAAAGGTGCATAATCTGTGGCATAATTATTCCAAAGTTTGGCTTCATCTTTAAATTGTTTTTCGCCAATCAACCCATTTGTGTATTCTGAAAGAATGGTTTGATTGTCTGCTTCAAACATTTCAGCACCCAAGATAAGATTTTTTCCTGCTTCTTGATGCAAATCTTGTGTAACTTCTTTTTGCAACCAATGACAAATTGGATTGTTGTGCAATTCCCCAAAAAGCACAATATCTGCTTTTTTAGCCTCCTGAATGAGTTTTGAATAATTGGAAATATTGCCTTTTTGGTCAAATATTTGATAAGCTGGTTTTGTGGTTTGAAAAGCACACAAACAAAATAAAGTCCAAGCACAAAGTACACAATAAGATAGTTTTTTTTGCATAAAAAATGTTTTTTTGATAAAAATATAACAAAAATACCACAAAAACCTCAAATTTTGTTCATCAAAATAAAATTTATTTTAGTTTTACGTTTTTAATTTTACGCCTCAAATTTTTGTATTTTTTGCTATTTTATATTTTTGTACTTACTACTTCCAACTTCCACAATGAAAACAATCTTTGGTTTTATCCTTTTCAGCATATTTTTATGTCTTTCACTTTTGCATTTTTATTGGGCAATAGGTGGAAAATGGGGTTTTTATGAGGCTTTGCCTGAAAAAGAAAATGGCGAAAAATTGTTTTTGCCTGGTGTTTTTTCTTGCGTGGTGGTTGGAATGGGTTTGTTGTCTTTTGGGATTTTAACGTTGTCTTATTTGGGATTTTTGCAAATCATACCAATTCCTCATTTTGTTGCAAAATCCGCTATTCGTGCCATTGCTATTGTATTTTTTGCACGTGCTATTGGCGATTTTAGATATGTTGGATTTTTTAAATCTATCAACAAAACAACATTTGCAAAAAATGATACAAAATTTTATTCGCCTTTGTGTTTGTTCTTGTGTGTGATGTGTGTGATTTTGCTTGTTATTTGAGTAGGATTTTTGAGCAGGATTTTTAGGATTGAATACAAATTTACAGGATTAAAATACAAAATTTGAGGACAAAATTTTTAGAATTAAATACAAATTTAAAAGATTAAAAATGTGAATTAAAATGAAGACTTTAGGAATTATTTATTAAATAATTAATTAAATAATCAAAATAAAATTTGGATAATTTAATAAAATTTGTTATAAATTTTTAATTCCTAATTCCTAATTACTCAGCCTTATGCCACGTTTGAGTGCGATAAAAAATTCCCCAATAACCTCTTACTTTTAGTTTAGAGCCTTCAAGCCATATTTTACAGCTATATTCTTTGCCTTTTTGAGGGTCAAGGATTCTGCCACCTGAAAGCGTTTCACCGCTTAAAACCATATCATTGATGATATACATTCCTTTAACAGGTTTTCCTTTGCGGTCGTCAGTACATTTGTCGCAAAGTGGATTTTCGCCACGAGTTTTGTCCAAAACTTCTTTTACTTGCCCATAATATTTGCCATCTTTTGCCTTAAAAATCTGTATAATAGATTTTTCTTTGCCTGTTTCGTCATCAATGGTTTTCCATTTTCCAACCATATTTTGGGCAAAACCAAATTTTACAGCACCAAAATTTATAAGACAAGAAAAGGCGAAAATAAAAATAAAATTCTTTTTCATTTGGAATAAAAAAAATTTAAAAAAATATTGGATAAAAAAATTATTTAGAATAAAAATATTTAAAAACTAAAAAATATTAAAAAAAAGATTGCAAAAATGCCTAAAATAAGATTTTTGCCTCCAAAATACAATATTTTATTACATCAAAAAGTTTTTTATTAAAAAAAACTTCATCAAAATTTTATATTGCATTATCTTTGCAACTTTATTTTAATAAATACTTAATAAAGTAAAATAAAATACTTAATAATTATAAAACTTTTTTTTGGCAATATTGTTTTTTAAAAAATATTTGTCAAAAAAAACCTAACAAAATTTTATTTTTTTATCTTAAAAAAATAAAATATTCAAAACCTTAATAATATAATGTCAATTTCCAAAAACCGTAATAATTCTATGATTGAATTAGTTGGTATTCAAAATCTTAATCACATAGCAGAAGAAGCTCCCATATTGATATGGATGACTGACGAAAAGTCAAGATGTTCCTATATCAATCAAGGTTGGCTTGAATTTACAGGACTTTCTGCGGAACAGATTTTAGGATTGGGTTGGATTAGAAGCATACACAAGGACGAATTGCCAAAGTTTTTGGAAATACACAGAAAAGCACAAAAGAATTATGAAGATTTTGAGGTGGAATGTCGTCTAAAACGCTATGATGGCAAATACAAGCGTATGATTATGCGTGGAAATTGTCGTTGGGACGAAGTAGGCAATTTTTTGGGTTATGTAGGCATTTGTTCTGACATTACCAAAAAACAAAAACAACTTGAAACTTCTGAAAATATCCTCAAAAACATCATTGAAAGCACCGATACGCCCATTGTTGCACTTGATAATGAGTATAAAATATTGGCAAATAACAAAGCACATTGCAGGTTAATTTACCAACTTTTTGGCGTAAATATTCAAATTGGCGACAATATTTTAGAAAAAATAAAACATCTCCCAGAAGGTTATGCGATTATGAGCGAAACCTGGAAAAAGGCACTTTCTGGCGAAAAAATGATAAAACAAGAGCAGTTTTTGGACATCAACCAACACACCAAATATTATGAAGTTACATACAGTTTGCTTTATAATAATTTGGGTAAAATCATTGGTGCAACTGCGATTTCAAGAGATATTACCGAAACCAAAGAATATGAGGCTCAAATGCGTAAAATGGCTGACCAGCAAGAAGCTATGATTGAAAATCTTGCTCGCCAAAATGAAGAACTTACTTTGCAAGAAGAACAACTTAGACAAAGTAATCTTGAAGAACAAAAAATGCACAAATTATTGGAAGAAGAAAGGGAACAACTCACAGAACGCAATTTTGAACTTGACCAAATTATTTACAAAACTTCCCATGATGTACGCTCTCCTATTACCTCTATGATGGGCTTGGTAGAAATTCTCAAGGAAGAAAAAGACCTTTCACGCATTGCGGAATATGTAGGTTTTTTGGAAAAAAGAATTTATGATTTGGATAGATTTACAAAATCAATGCTCAATTATGGCAAAGCACAAAGAGCTGAATTGGAAAGGGACAAAATTGAGTTTGCGACAATGTTTAATAGTTGTTTTTTGGAGTTGCAATATCACCCAAATTACGAAAAATTACACAAAAAAGTAGAAATTAAAAACCCTGAAATTCCATTTTTTACAGATGCTTTTCGCCTTAAAATCATTTTAAGCAATTTGATTTCTAACGCAGTAAAATATCAAAATCTGTATCATATTCATAGTTTTTTGAAAATCAATGTGGAAATTCAAGCTACTTGTGCAAATATTATTTTGCAAGACAATGGCATTGGTATTCCACCACAATATTTAGACAAAGTTTTTGATATGTTTTTTAGGGCAACTGACAAAAGCGAAGGCTCTGGTTTGGGTATGTATATCGTAAAACAAACCCTTAAAAAATTGGGTGGGAATGTAAAAATAGAAAGTGAAATGGGCAAAGGAACAAATATTTTTATTCATTTGCCTAATTTAGGGGGGAATTAAGAATTAGAAATTAAGAATTGGGAATTAGGAATGAAACAGCCAATACGGAATGAATTAAAAATAAAATGGATACTTTTAAAAATAGGCATAAATACCTATTCTATACATATTTTTGTGTTTTTATATATAGCACAGGCATTTATGCCTGTGAAACGTGAAACGTCAAACGTATCCAAATTAGAATTTGCTCATTCTTAACATTATTTTTTGCATTTTTTCATAAAAAACCATAGAAAAATTTTATGAGTGATTTGGAGTTTCAAAATCTTTCACTTCTACAAGCTGAATTATCCAAAAAAGTCATTTTGCCCAATGAAAATGAAGAAATGTATGTACCAAAACAGGGTAATATTGTGCTTACGCTGGATATTCAATATGTGGAAGAAAAGGCTTTTGTTGCAGGAGATTGGCAATTTATTGGTGGAAATCATATTTTTACAAAAGTTGCCATTTGTGATGTAATATTTCCATATTATCCTGCTTTTTTTTGTTTTAGGGAGGGCCCTCCATTATTAGAATTTTTAGAAAAATCTTATACCGCACAAATTCCCAAACCTGATGTAATACTCGTAGATGGACACGGACAAGCACACCCTCGCAAATTTGGGGTTGCTTCTTGGTTGGGTGTGCATAGTCATTTGCCTTGTGTGGGTTGTGCCAAAGATTCGCTTGTTTGGTATGAAAAAGATAAATTATACATAGAAAAAGATAGTGTTTTGGGAATAAGTTTGGGGCTTGACTTAATTGGCTACGCTTTCAGAAGTCAAACCAATGTAAAACCTATTTTTGTAAGCAATGCCCATAAAATAAGCCTTATTCAAAGCGTTGAATTGGTTAAAGGATTGGTAGGTGAATACCGTATTCCTGAACCATTGCGTAGGGCGGATTTTGCGTGTAGAGAAGCGTCTAAAAACAATCCAAAAAATGGTTGGGATTGGTTGTAATGGAAATCCAAAAAATAAAATATTTTTTTAATAATTTCTTAACATTAAAAACACAATTTATCAAAATAAAATTCTGTTTTTAATGTTTTTTTTATTTTTTAAACTAAATAACTAAAATAAAATTCTGTATATTTTTAAAATAAATGAATAATAGATTTTCATTCAAAAAAATAATCTTTGGCAAAGTTTTCGTTTTATACAAAAAAATTACAATTTTGTAAAAAATAGCATACATACTAAATAAACAAAAGATATTTTAATTAAAATTCATATATTTTTTAATCTTTTTTAATAACAATTAAAATTTATGAAAAAAATTTTTACGTGGCTCGTATTATTTTGGGGAGTTATTTTACTTTCCACAAATATTTATGGGCAATCCTTACAGATTACACCAGCAGTAAATGCAAACCTAATTTTGCAGGAACTTGTTGGAGTAGGTGTAACAGTAAGCAATGTCCAATTAACAGGGGCAAATGGCGGACCTATAAACCCTGCACAGCGTCCTGCTTATGGACGATACAAACGTATAGGTGGTACAATGCCTATAGACAGTGGTTTGGTGATAACCACAGGTTTGGCAGCAGATGCCAATGGACCCAATAATGTGGGCAATAAATCTACAAGTTGGGCAAGTGCAGGGAGTGCAGGAGACCCTTTGCTTGATGCTATTGTAGGGGCAGGTGCAACAAGAGATGCTTGTGGTGTAAAATTAGACATAAAACCTATTGGTGACAAACTATTTTTTAAATATTCATTAGGCTCTGAAGAATACAATGAATTTGTAGGAACTAATTTTAATGATGTATTTGGTTTTTTTATCTCAGGTCCTAACCCTGCTGGTGGAAATTATGTAGACCAAAATATAGCATTATTGCCCGCTACTGCCATACCTACCACTATCAACAATGTGAATAATGGTAACAATTCTACATATTATCAAGATAATACTTTGGCAAGTAGTCCAGGTTTTGCAACTTGTCAATATGATGGTTACACCATAGGTACTTTTGCACAAATAGCAGTTGTACCTTGTGCAACATATACACTAAGATTAGTTATTGCAGACAGAGGGGATAATGCTTTTGATTCAGGTGTTTTCATTGAAAAAATTAATTCTAACATTCCTGTAATCTCTGCTCTCACTCCAACCACTGCCATAGGTGGATTGATGGAAAGTTGCAATTCAAGCCAAGTGAATATCACAAGGCAATTTACTAATACTGCAGAGAGTTTTCAAGTAACAACATCAGGTACTGCTACGCCTTTGACAGATTATGATGTGGAAATAAATGGTGTGCCTGTTACTTCTTTTCCTGTAACTTTATCTTTTGGCTTGGGAGATGCTCAAAAAAATTTCGTTTTTAAACCCAAAGCTGATGCCATTGTGGAACCTGATGAAACCGCTAATTTAGTCTTGCGGACAATTTGTAATGGGGTAAAAATAGATAGCTTAAAGTTTGTGATATTAGACGCAACAAATTTGCGGGCTGTTCCTGCTGTTCCTGTAACTGATATTGTATACAGATGTAATGCTGCACAAGTTATACAACTTGAAGCTCGCCCTGCGATTACTTATACTTGGTCATCACCTACAGGTGGAACATTTACTTGTACAGATGCAAGTTGCAAAAAAATCACTGTTACATCACCAGGAGAACACACTTACAAAGTAGATTTGGGTATTGGAACTTGTACTTTTACGCAAACTATTACAGTCAAGCCCGCACTTTTGGCAGTTTCACCTGTTGCTAATCCAACTATTTGTGTAGGACAAAATGCTCCGCTTGTGGCATCAGGAATGGAAAGCTATACTTGGACACCTGCAACAGGATTAAGTTGCACAAATTGCCCTAATCCTATCGCAAGTCCAACCGTTACAACTACTTACACCGTTACAGGTATTGTGGCAGGTTCGCCTGCTCCTTTGTGTAGCAATACGCAAAGCATTACAGTAAATGTGGTACAAGTTACGCCTATCACATTGAATTTAGCAGATAAATATTGCCTCAATGCAAGTGCAATTACAATGTCAGCTTCACAAGCAGGTGGAACATTTACGATAAATGGAACAACCGCAACACAATTTAATCCTGCAACATTAGGCGTAGGTACGCACAATGTAATTTATACACTTGGAAGTGGTGGTTGTACCCAAACCGCTACAAAAAGCGTACAAGTAATTGCATTGCCTACATTGGCATTTGTAGGATTAAATGATAATTATTGTGTAAGTTTATTAGCAGTTCAAATTTCATTAAACGCAACGCCAGCAGGCGGAACATTTACCGTAAATGGCGTAAATCAAACATCTATAAGCGGTCAAACAGCAGGAACATTTACCGTAGTTTATAATTATACTGACCCTGTAACGACTTGTTCCAATTCCATTACAAAGGTTGTAACGATAAATCCATTGCCAACTTTGGCATTTACAGGATTGAATAATGCGTATTGTGTTGATGCAAGTGCATTTAATTTGAGTGCGACCCCAACAGGTGGAACATTCCAAGTAAATAATGTAAATGCTACACAATTTAATCCAACCGCTTTGGGTGTTGGTTCTCACGTGGTAAAATACACCTTCACAGATGCAAACACCTGTACAAATACCATTACCCAAAATGTAACCGTAAATCCATTGCCAACAACAAACATTACTTCTGTAAATGGTGCAGTTTGTATTGGACAAAATGGAACTTATACTACGCCAAACGTTGTTGGAAATACATACATTTGGAGTGCAACAGGCTCACCAACTATCACAAATGGAAGCACAAACAGCGCAGGTATGACTTGGACAACTGCTGGAAATTATGTGGCAACTGTTCAAGAAACCATTACAGCCACAGGTTGCCAAAAAACAAGCACATTTAATATTACAGTAAATCCATTACCAACCCCAAATATCACAAGCACAAATGCAACAGTTTGTGCTGGGCAAAGCGGTACTTATGCAAGTCCAAATGTTCCAGGAAATACTTATTTATGGTCAGCAACAGGCACACCAACTATTACAAATGGTAATACAAATAATGCTACAATGGTTTGGACAAATGCAGGAAATTATGTAGTAACTGTTTTAGAAACCATCACCGCAACAGGTTGCACAAAAACAAATACTTTTAATGTGTTGGTTAATCCACTTCCAACCACAAATATTACTTCTGCAAACGGTGTTGTTTGTGTTGGACAAAATGGAACTTATACCACACCAAATGTTATTGGAAATACTTATGTATGGTCAGCAACAGGAACGCCAACCATTACAAATGGAAGCACAAATAGTGCAGGTATGACTTGGGCAACTGCTGGAAATTATGTATTGACTCTGCAAGAAACCATCACAGCAACAGGTTGCCAAAAAACAAGCACCTTTAATGTAACAGTTAATCCACTTCCAACCCCAAATATTACAAGCATAAATACTGCAGTTTGCGTAAATGCCACAGGAACATACAGCACACCAAGTGTTGTTGGCAATAATTACACTTGGTCAGCAACAGGAACGCCAACCATTACAAATGGAAGCACAAATAGTGCAAGTATAACTTGGGCAACTGCTGGAAATTATGTGGTAACTGTTCAAGAAACGGTTGGAACAGGTTGTGTGAGAACAAATACATTCAATGTAACCGTTAATCCAATCCCAACTTTGACCTTGACAGGATTAAATACTGCATATTGTGTTGATGCAACTGCATTTAATTTAAGCACTTTAACAGCAACACCAACAGGCGGAACATTCCAAATCAACAATGTTAATGCTACACAATTCAATCCAACTGCATTAGGAGCAGGAACTCACGTTGTAAAATATAGTTTTACAGGTGCAAATGGTTGTTCAAATTCAATTTCTCAAAACGTAACCGTTAATCCATTACCTGTTTTGACCTTTGTAAATGTGAAAGAAAGTTATTGTATTTCAAGCCCAACTTTCACAATGCAAGCAACACCTGCAGGTGGAACATTTAGAATAAATAATGTGGTGGCAACACAATTCAATCCTGCTGCTTTGGGACTTGGTGCTTATACTGTAACTTATAATTTTACTGATGCAAATGGTTGTTCAAACCAAATCACAAAAAATGGACAAATTCAAGTAAAACCTGTTTTGGCTTTTACAGGATTAAATACCCAATATTGTGTAAATAATGCAAGTTTTGCCCTTTCTGCAACACCAACAGGAGGAACATTTACCATCAACGGAACAAATGCAACTGGGTTCAATCCTGCAACACTTGGAGCAGGAAATCACGTTGTAAAATATAATTACATTGACCCAACAGATGTGGGTTGTTTTAATGACATTACCCAAAATGTAACCGTTGTACCTTTGACAACTTTGTCTTTTGTGGGATTAAATAATGCCTATTGTGTTGATGCAAGTGCTGTTAATCTTGTTGCAAATCCAGCAGGAGGAACATTTACGATAAATAACACAAATGCAACACAATTTAATCCAACCACATTAGGCGTTGGTTCTCACGTGGTAAAATATACTTTTACAGATGCAAATAGTTGTGTAAATTCAGTTACACAAAATGTAACCGTAAATCCACTTCCAACGTTGGCTTTTGTGAATTTGAAAGATACTTAT
>JAAFIN010000177.1 GCA_013297825.1 Cytophagales bacterium | reverse complement strand
CAAAACAATCATTGCATCAATAGGATTTTTTTCGCCCACAATTGCCTTCATCACATAAAGCGGAGATGTGCCAATGTCGCCATAAATAATTCCAAGTGTAACAAAAAGCGAGGCAATCGTTATTTTGCTGTGGTCGTGTGTGTGGTGATGTTGTTCTTGTAAATTTGACATAATTTAAAGTTCAAAAAGTTTAGGGTTTTTTAAGGTTTAAAGTTTAAGGTTCAAAAAAAACTTGGTTTAAAAATCTATTTTAATCTGTAAAATTTGCTTTATCTGCGTGCAAAAAGATTATTTTACTTGTATAAAATTGATAATTTTTAGGATAAAATTTTTAAAAATTCATTAAAAATCTGAAATTTAAAACATTTTTTTGAAAAAATAAATTAAAATATAAAGTTTTTTGAAAAAAATTTAATGCGTAAAAAAATTATTTTTGTTTGAAAAAAAAATTCTATATTTGCAATTAGGACTTAAAGAAAGATAAATTTATTTCAATAAATTTTAACAGAAACTTTTTATAAGGAATGTGTAAATCCTAATGTGGATATGTTTTTTTGATGTTTCACAGGTATAAATGCCTGTGCTATACATAAAAATACAAAAATATATATAGTTTCATAGGTATAAATGCCTGTACTATACATAAAAATACAAAAATATATATAGAATAGGCATTTATGCCTATTTTTAAAAGATTCCATTTTATTTTTAATTCATTCCTAACGAAAAAACATTCGTATTTTTCTGCTAATTTTTATTTTTTAACAAATTAAAAAAAACATCATTTACACTAAAATTAGGTTATTGTGCCTTTTTTTATTGATACTTGATGACTGACAACTTAAAAATATCATTCATAACTTTATCTAAAATAATTATTTACATTTTTTTTTACTAATGCAAAAGATTTTTTTTACTTTTTTTTATATATTACCCTTATTTTTAATAATTACATTATTAAATAACAAAATAGTATTTGGTCAAAATATTGAAAGACTAAAATCTAAATTAAATACAGAAACCACCGTAGAACAAACAAATATACGTGTGGATTTGGCAAAAGCACTTTTATATAGGTCGCCTGATGAAGCATATAAATACGCAAGTGAGGCGTTGGTTATTGCTGAAAAACTAAATTATGAACTTGGGAAAGCTGATGCTTGGACGTATTTGGGGAATTTGGAGGCACTTAGTAAGGGACTTCCTGAAAAAGCATACGAACACCACGAAAAGGCATATTATGTATATCGCAAAATGTACGAAGCCCAAATTATTGACAAATGGCGTATTTATGAGTTTCTAAATGAAAGTGCAATCCCAAGCTACAAATATGTTGCTGACCTTAATTCTAAGAAAAAAACCTACAAAAAAGCTATTCAAAAATACGAAAAACTAAACGCTGAATTTACGCAATACCTTACTGCAATCGCACAAGAAAGTAAAAATGAAATACTGGTAAAAGAAACTAAAATCAGCGAAAACGCAGAAAAACTGAATGAAAAAGAAAAAAAATTAACCGAAAAAGAAGAAAAACTTAAAACTACTGCCATAAAACTTAAAGAAAAAGAAAATACAGAACGTAAACTTATCATTGATAAAGTGCTTTTGAGTGGTACTATCCAGAAAAAAGAAATTGAAGCACTTGCATTGTCTGATAGCTTACTAAGACAAGAACTCTTGGTAAAAGAGCAAGCACTTATCTTAGACAGGCAAAAAAATGAAGCTGAAAATGCTGAAAAAGAAAAATTATTGCAAGAAGCTGAAAAAAAACAGGCACAAGCTGAAGTTGCAAAACAACGTACTGTTACAATTTCCCTTTTTATTGGGCTTGCAGCAATGGCAATAGGCATATTTTTTGTATTTACAGGGCTTCAAAAACAAAAACGTCTTAATGGGCTTTTGAATAAAAAAAATGAGGAAATTGAACTCAAAAAACAAGAAATTGAACTCCAACACCACGAACTTCAACAAGCTACCGAAGAAATAGAATCTCAAAGAGATTATTTAACCATTCTTAATGAAGAAATAAACGTAGAAAAAGATAAATCTGAACATCTTTTAAATAATATTCTTCCAAAACAAATTGCTAACCAACTCAAAGAAACAGGCGTTGTAACACCACAATATTACGAACAAGCAACCGTACTTTTTACAGATTTTAAAGGTTTTACCAATATTGCTGAAAAACTTTCGCCTAATGAAGTGATTGAAGAGTTGGGTAAATGTTTTCTTGCTTTTGATGAAATATGCGAAAAATATAACCTTGAAAAAATCAAAACAATGGGTGATGGTTATATGTGTGCAGGTGGTATTCCAAACGCTAATCATAGCAATCCGCTTGATGCTGTGCGTGCTGGGCTTGCAATGGTGGAATTTATGCAAAATCTCAAAGAAGAAAAATCAGGAAATGGGCAAGAAATTTGGGAGGTGCGTGTGGGCATACATACAGGAGCATTGATTGCTGGTGTAATTGGCAAAAATAAATTTGCGTATGATATTTGGGGTGATACGGTTAATCTCGCAAGTAGAATGGAAAGCTCTGGCGAAGCTGGTAGGGTTAATATTTCAGGTGATACTTACGAATTGGTAAAAGATTTTTATAATTGTACGTACAGGGGAAAAATCCAAGCCAAAAATAAAGGCGAAGTGGATATGTATTTTGTGAATAATGTTGAATGATAAATGTTGAATGATAAATGTAACAGCCAACAGCCATTTTTAGGATTTTAAGATTAATGGGTTTTTTTTGAACCTTTAATTTTTTGAACTTTTTGAACCTTAAACTTTGAACTTTGAACTTTTGAACTTTTAAACTTTTTTTGTATGGAATATTTATATAACATTTTTCTTTTGGTAATTGGTGTTGCAATTACAGTGTTTGCCTCCAATTATTTGGTAGATGGGGCATCTGATTTAGCCAAGAAATTTAATATTTCTGATTTGGTAATTGGTCTTACGATTGTAGCGTTTGGGACATCTTCCCCTGAGTTAGCAGTAAATATTTCTGCATCTATGAAAGGTGATACTGCCATTGCGATTGGTAATATTTTGGGTAGTAATATTTTTAATGTATTTATTATATTAGGAATTGCTGCGGTAATTTATCCTGTAAGAGTACAAAGCAATTCGGTTTGGATTGAAATTCCTCTAAGTTTGCTTGCTGCGGTGGTTGTAGGTGTTTGTGCAAATGATAAATATTTTGATGGTGGTAAAGAAGATATAATTACACGCATTGATGCCATTATTTTATTGTGTTTTTTTGTGGTGTTTATGTACTATACATTTTATACTGCACAAGCTGGCAATCCTGATGAAGATAATCTTGCCAAAGAAACCCACGCAGAATTTGCTCAAAAAACTTTAATGCCTCTTTGGCAGTCAGGTGTTTATATTGGATTAGGACTTGTAGGATTATATTTTGGGTCAGAATGGATGGTAGAAGGTGCTAAATTTATCGCCAAAAAAGGTGGATTAAGTGATAGTGTGATTGGTCTTACAATCGTAGCAGCAGGTACTTCAATGCCTGAACTCGCAACGTCTGCAACTGCAGCGTATAAGAAAAATTCTGATATTGCGATTGGAAACGTAGTAGGAAGTAATATTTTCAATATTTTCTTTATTTTGGGTGTAAGTGGCTGTATTGCACCATTGCGTTTTGAAAGTCCTACCGCAGTTGTGGACATTATGATGACAATTTTAGCAAGTGTGTTGGTATTTACATTTACGCTATTGGGAAAAGGTCGTATGATAAGTAGGGGAGAAGGTGGTGTTTTGATTGTGATTTATATTGGATATGTCTGGTATTTGCTTAGTTCATTAGCTCCTGTGGTTGCAAAATAAATTTTTATATGGAATGGAATATATAAATTTTCGTTTGGATATTTTTTAAATGGATTAAAAATAAATCCGTGAAAATCTGTGTTAATCCGTAAAATCCGTGTTCCAAATTTTTCATTTTATTTTTCGCTCATTCATAAAAAATAAAAATCCTTTTCTTTTTTTAATAAGAAAAGGATTTTTTTATTTTAAAGTTTTTAATGCTGTTTGAAATTAAAAAAAAAAGCATTAGCTTTGTTTAAAAATTATCAATTTACTTTATTTTTCAAATAAATATTTTTTGCAAAAAAGAATTTTTGCATTACCAAAAAACACAATGGACATCGCATCAAAACGCACCAAAATCGTTGCAACAGTAGGTCCCGCTTGCAATACCAAAGAAAAAATGCTTGAACTTGCAATGGCAGGCGTAAATATTTTTAGGCTTAATTTTTCACACGGTACACACGAAGACCACCAAAAAGTAATCAATATCATTAGAGAAATTAACGCAGAAAATCAACATCTTAATTTGGGCATTTTGCAAGACCTACAAGGGCCTAAAATCCGTTTGGGTTTTGTGACAGGTGGCAAAGAAGATAAAAATGCGTCTATATTTTTGGAAGAAGGAAGTATTGTAACAATGTCTACTGATGACATTGAAAGCACGCCTTCACACCTTACTACCATTTATAAAGCATTGCCAAAAGACGTAAAAACAGGCGACCTTATCCTACTTGATGATGGAAAATTAGAACTTACTGTTTTGAAAACTGACGGTATCACAGTTACAACACAAGTAAAATATGGCGGTGTTTTGAAATCAAAAAAAGGTATCAATTTGCCTTATACTGCGGTTTCTGCTCCTTCATTGACCGAAAAAGACGAAGAAGATTTGCGTTTTGGTTTGGAAAATAATGTGGATTGGATTGCACTTTCTTTTGTGCGTAATGCCATTGACATAGAAATCCTAAAACACATGATTAGGTCAAAAGGAAAACACGCCAAAATCATTGCAAAAATTGAAAAACCTGAAGCTGTAAAAAATATTGACGAAATTATAGATGCGTCTGACGCACTTATGGTGGCTCGTGGGGATTTGGGTGTTGAAGTGGAGTTTGAAGATGTGCCTACTATCCAAAAAATGATGGTTACGAAATGTAATCGTGCTGCGAAACCTGTTATTGTGGCTACACAAATGATGGAAAGTATGATTTCTGCACCTCGTCCTACACGTGCAGAAACCAATGACGTAGCCAACGCAGTAATTGATGGTGCTGATGCAGTAATGCTTAGTGCTGAAACTGCCTCTGGTTCATATCCTTTGCTTGTGGTGCAAAGTATGACACGCACTATTTTAAATGTGGAACACAAACTTGATATTTATAAAAAGAATTTGGATTTGGACAAAGATTCACCAACATTTTATAATGATTCGGTTATTGCAGCAGCCAATTATTTGGTTGATGATGTGGGAGCAACTGCGATTATTGGTATGACTTCTTCAGGTTATACTGCTTTTCGTATTTGTTCGCATAGACCAAAATCCAAAATATTTATTTTTACGTCTAATCGTGAAATGATGAATCAGTTAAGCCTTTTGTGGGGTGTACAAACGTTTTTTTATGATAAATTTGTATCAACTGACCAAACTTTTCAAGACCTTCAAGATTTTCTTTTGAAAAATAAATTTGTAGAAGTTGGCGACCGCATCATCAACCTTGCGAGTATGCCTATTGACCAAAAATTGCGTACAAATGTGATTAAATTGTCAATAGTTTAAGAAAGTTTAAGGTTCAAAGTTCAAAAGGCAAAAAAAAATTACAAAACATTATTAAAATTCCCCCTTTGGGGGTTAGGGGGCTTTTAAACCTTGAATTTCACCATAAAAGAATTTACAAAAATTAAAAAAAATGCTCAAAATTATGCAGAAGGTACTTCTTTTTATAATTTTGAGCATAATATTTTGTTGTTGGAAAAAAAATATTTTCAAAAACTTGAAATTTTTGTAAAAAATTTATTGAAAGAAGATAAAAAAAATTCAAAAATTTTTGAATTAGGATATCAATATGGAAATCATACCATAGAAATTAAAAATTATGTGGGCGTTTTGGGCATTGCAAATGATTTTTTGATAGAAATTTTGCCTAAAACATATAATCCAAATGTAGAAAATTTTGATGCTAAAAATTCAAGGAAATTAGCCCTTAAAATGATGAATTTTTTGCAAAAATTAGGCAAAAAAACGCCTTTTTTTATGCTTGATGATGTTTCTACGCAGTTGGAAGATAAAAAAATAAATGATAAAAAAGCAAATGAAGAAAATCTCACAGAAAATAATTATTTTTTGGAATTTTTTATTGATTTATTTTTGGAAGAACTCAAAATTTTGTTGCAAAAAGGACTTAAATATGGCTATGAAATACGTGAGGAAAATCTCAATTATTTGAAGGGAAATCTTGTTTTTCACAAACATTTACAACATAATTTATTACAAAAAAATCATTTTTTTGTGGAATTTGATGAATTTACACAAGATATTTTTCCAAATCAATACATCAAAAGTACGCTTTTTTTGTTGCAGAATATAAGTCAAAATCCCAAAAATATCACCAAAATTCAACAATATTTACAATATTTTGGGCATATTCAATTATTAGATTTTTCTCAAATTGATACAAAAAATATAAGAGAAAATCAAAATCACAACAAAAATTTTGTGTTTTTTAATTATTATGAAAAAACCTTAAAATTCTGTGATTTTTTTGTTCAAAAAACCCAAATAAACCATTTTCTAAGTGATAAAAATGCAGATTTTGGCATTTCTATTTTGTGGAATATGGAACAGATTTTTGAACAATATGTTGGCGAAATATTTAAAAAGTTTTTTAAGAAAATTGAAAATAAAACTTTAAAAATTCAAGAAAAAAAGCATTTTTTAATAGAAAATTCTTCAAAAAACGAAAAAAATATTGATAAAAAATTATTTGCGTTGCGTCCTGATATTGTTTTGTATGAAAATATATTTGAAATAGACGATTTTGTGGAAAAACCCATCAAAATTTGGGACACAAAATGGAAATTATTGGACAAATCCAAAGAAAATTTTGGAATTTCGCAAGCAGATGTTTATCAAATGTATGTCTATGCCAAAAAATACAACATCAACGAAATAACGTTATTATATCCACAACAAGCGGATTTTTTAGAAGATTTTTGGATAAACTTTGAAGATAATGTACGCCTGTATATTAGTTTTTTTTCAGAAGATTATTTTGAAAAAAATAATTTTTTAAAAATTTAATAAAAGTGTAAAATAATTTTTCTATAATTTTCAACTTTTGGAGGGTTTAAAACCCTCCAAAAGTTCTACATAACTTACAAAGTTACTACAACAGGCTGATTGACCACTTTATAGCGAATATCAAGCATAGAGGCATTTATAAAGTGTGTATTTGCGTTTTTATATTCCCCAAAAGCCTCGTGAATATGCCCAAACAAATGAATTTTGGGTTTTATACGTTCAACCGCAGGCAAAAGTTCTTCACAACCCACATATTGCCCTTTGGTGGTGCAATCCAAAATATTCATTGGAGGGCCATGTGTGATAAGAATATCAGTATTTTCAGGAATTTTATCCCAAAATTTCTTAATATCTTCGCCTCTTTTTTGGTTAAAAGCCCAATCAAAAAACCAAGGACTTATGGGCGAACCCCAAATATTTAAGCCTTCTATTTCCACACCTGAATTTTCCAAATAAATGGCATTTGTGATAAGAGATTTAGCTTTTTGAGGTTCTTCTTCAAACAAAAAATCGTGATTTCCTGCAATTATAATCTTATATTCATAATGCAAAGTACCAAGCCAATCATTAAATTTTGCGATTTCTTCCACTGTACCCATACGTGATATATCGCCTGCGTGCAGAAGCATATCACCTTTTGGCATTTGGAGTTGGTCGTGATAACCGTGTGTATCAGAAATGCAGATTATTTTCATATTGGATTTTTTATTAAAAATAAAACAGGCAAATTTATAAAAAAAGGTAATAAAGCTCAAATTTTTGTTTAAAATTATAAATTTTGTATAAACTTTATTATTTCCAAAAAAAAATCTATTTTTGTAAAAAACACACGTAAAGTTCTTGAAAAATTTTTTAAAAAAATATCAAAAAAAATTATGGCATTGGATAAAAATGGTATTGCAAGACGTATAGCCAAAGAACTCAAAGATAATATGTATGTCAATTTGGGCATTGGTATTCCTACACTTGTCGCCAATTATATTCCCGAAGGTATGAAAGTAGTTCTTCAGTCCGAAAATGGTTTGTTGGGTATTGGGGCTTTTCCTACGGAGGAGCAAGTAGATGCAGATTTTATCAACGCAGGCAAACAAACTATCACTATGCAAACAGGCTCGTCTTTGTTTAGTTCTGCGGATAGTTTTGCAATGATACGAGGCGGTCATATTGACCTTACGATTTTGGGGGCAATGGAAGTTTCGGAAAATGGCGATATTGCCAACTGGAAAATTCCTAATAAAATGGTAAAAGGTATGGGTGGTGCAATGGATTTGGTAGCATCTGCCAAAAATATTATTGTTGCAATGCAACAAGTAGATAAATATGGCAATTCTAAACTTCTTCCTGCTTGTACGCTTCCACTTACAGGCGTAAATTGTATCAAAAAAGTTGTTACAGAATTGGGTGTTTATGATATATTGCCAACAGGTGGTTTTAAATTATTAGAACGTGCCAAAGGTGTAAGTATTGAGGAAATAAAACAAGCTACCGCAGGAAAATTGATTGTGGAGGAAGATGTAATTGAAATGGAGGAATAATTATTTTGAATGGTGAATTGTAAATGGTGAATGAAACAGCCATTTTTTAATGTAAAAAAGCATTAAAAATATTTTAAAATAATTAGAATAAAATTTGGAATTTTAAAATTTTATTTGTATAAATTTACCATTTACCATTTACCATTTACCATTTACCATTTACCATTTACCATTTACCATTTACCATTTACCATTTACCATTTACCATTTACCATTTACCATTTACTATTTACCATTTACCATTTATCATTTATCATTTACCATTTCTAATGAAAATGTTTTACTTTATTCCAAGGATATTGATAAAAAAGTTTGCTTAAAAGCGTTGTTTTGAAAGGTCGCCATTCATCTTCTGGTTGTGAAAGGCGTTCAGCAATGCAAATAAGCGTCATAGGGTCAAGTCCAAGCCCAAGATGACTTGCAAAAACCTCTACATTTTCGGTGGTGTGATTTTCTACTGGATTTTTGCACATTTCCCACGACACAATGCCATCAAGGCGTGTATAAATCGCAGTTGTAGGCACTTTGAGTGGAACAGAAGCACGTTCTAATATCACGTGTTCCATTGCTTCTGCATCTTTTCCTGTGATGATTTCGGTAAGTGTGCCAATACTTGTTTTGTCCTTTATACCCATAAAAGGCGAACCAAGCGTAATAACTTGACGAACCATATCAGGAAATTCATTTGCAATAACTCTTGCAAAAATTCCGCCTGCACTCCAACCTACAAGGCTTACTTTTCTATTGTATTTTTGATAATGTTTTTTGAGGTTATCAATGATAATTCCCTCCAATTTTTCATAATTTCCCAAATTAACCCCAGCTTCCCAAGGTTTTGCTTCATATCCATTAAAATTCAAAAAATATCTTAATGGATAAGTTGTATTATCAGTTGTCAAAAAACCAGGTAACACCATAACAGGGTGTCCATCACCTCGTGGCACAAGCGAAAGCAATGGAAAAGATGCCAAATATGTACTTAAATTGATAGCACCACGTACCAATTCAGTAACAAATAATAGGGGAGAAGGGATATATGATTTTTGGGTGTTCATGACATTTAAAAAAATATTGGTAAAATAAAATTTTGAAAAAATTAAAATAACAAAATTTTATGCTTTAAAAGTTGATTGGTAAATGTATAACGACTTAATGACACAAATTTATACAAATTTATTATTTAAAACATAATATTTACAAGAATGTTTTGTATTTTTTTAATGCGTTTTTGTAAATATCCTTACATCATTTTATTTTTGATAAAAAAAAACCTTTTTTTTATGTATTTTCCAAAAAAAATTTGGATTTTTTTGAAAATAAACTGCACAAAAAAATAAGACCTAAAACAATTAAAATAAAATAAAAACAAATAATTTTTAAATATAATTTTTAAATATAAACGTATTGATTTTTTGGTAAAATAAAATTTTTTTATCAAAATTGTGAAATTGATTTTTATAGAAAACTATGACAAAAGAATTTAAAAAAATTATAAAACTTTTAGAAAAAAAAGTTGATATTGAAAATACACTTTCGCAATTTCAACATCATCAAGATGAATTTGAAACGACTTTTGGATTGCCATTCAAAGAAGAAATGATAGAATTGATGCTTTTTTTATTTGAAAATAAAATGTGGTACGCACAAAGCCCACTTTCTAAAATAAAAATCGTTTCAACAAAAAATAATCTTGTACAGCATATTCCCAAAATGATTGGAAGCCTGAAAAAATTAGAATGTTTGTTGTTAAACGGAAATAAAATTAAAGAAATTCCAACAGAAATACAAGAACTTGAAGATTTGCACATATTATCTTTGAATGATAATTTAATGGAACACATACCAAAAGAAATTTTTGAACTGAAGCGTTTGCGTGGCTTATATTTCAATCATAACAAAATCAAAGAAATTCCAACAGCAATCAAAGAACTCAAAAAAATAATGTATCTTGATTTTAAAAATAATAAAATTAAAGAAATTCCAACAGAAATTACCACACTCAAAAAATTAATTTCATTGCATTTAGCCAACAATAAAATCAAAGAAATTCCAACAGAAATTATAGAAGGAATTGCAAAATTAAAAGATTTTAAGGTTTTGGATTTATCTGATAATCCCATTGAAAATATTGATGAAATCAAATCACTTTTACCAAATTGCACAATTATTTTTTAAAACTAAGGAATACGTTATAAATAACTTCCTATTTTATTTTTATTTATTATCAAACTCATTCAACGAGGATAGGCATAAATGCCTATTCTTTATATAAAAACATAAAAGATATGTATAGAATAGGCATTTATGCCTATTTTTCAATAAATATTAAAAATATAAAATTAAGATTTTATTTACAACACATTAC
>JAAFIN010000176.1 GCA_013297825.1 Cytophagales bacterium | reverse complement strand
AAAATAAATTTCAATTATCAAAATTTTATTTTGATTATTTTAAAAATAGTTAATATTTTTTATATTCTTAATTGTATTTAATTCTTAATTCTTAATTCCTAATTCTTAATTCCTCACTTACCAATTCATAAAAATTGCATTAGCAAATAAAAGTTTGCCAGCGTGCCAAAAACCCCTAAAAATAGGTGCATCTACAAAATAAACAATTTGTCCTTTGCCTATTTTTTCGGTGGCAATCGCAAGCGATTTTTCAATACGTGGTTTGATTTTTTGCCCCACAAAACCCGCAACGTGTCCCTCAAAACGCCCAACAGTAGCAGGCAATACAGGATATATGATTTTATTTTGTTTAATAATATCTAATTGGCTTCCAATTCCAAAACTTAATGGGTGTGTGTCGTCCAAATTCAACCTATAAATTGCTCCTGCGGTGCTTTGGCTTAATTCAAAACGTGCAGTTTTGTTGTAAGGTGTAGGTTCGTAAATTTGTGGTGTTTTTTCTTTACTTTTTGGATTATTTTGTTCAATGGTTTTGAAAAGTGTGGTGCGATTGTCTTTTGCAAAAGTTTCTACTGCGTCATCAAGGGCAATAATTCTACCGCCTTGTGATACAAAATCCATTAAAATTGGCATTTGGTTTTGATAATTTCCTGCGGAAAGAATAACTGTATTGTAGGAAAAAAGATTGCTTTTGCCCAATCTTTCAGCGTGTAAAATGTCTAAAGGATAATCTAATTCTTGGTCAAAAAAATGCCAAATTGTGCCAAATTCTGTAGGCGAAACGTCATCACCCAACACCAACGCAACCTGCGGAGCAGAAAGCAAATTTAGTTCATCACTACCAAAATCTTTTCCGCTTTCCACAATACCATTTTTGATACTTTCTAATTTTATTTGATGTTTTTTGCTCATATTTTGGAGAATTTCTGTAAAATCTTTGAGATTTTTGTTATCAACATACAAAATTAAAAAACTTCCACGCTTATAATTTTTCTTTTCTAAGGTAAAATCTTCATTGGTAAAGCGAACTTTAATGCCTTTTTGTAACAATTCCCCCAAAAAAATTGCATTTTTGACATCTTCCCACATTGCTACATACCCAAAATCACTTTTTTGAAAAAGTGTTTTTTCAATTTTATCTTTTTCAGATTTTTCTTGCATAAAATTTTCTTTGGAGAAAATTTTATTTGGATTAATGGTTATTTTTTCTTTTAAGGCATAAGCCTTCAAATTGTACGCAAAAGGCAACGCCCACGCTGTTAAGTCGTATGTGCTACTATCTTCTAAAAAAGTATAAGGCTCAAAAAGGACTTTTAACAAGGTGCTTTTTGATTGGTACATAGGCAAAATAATATCATTTTCTTCTACTTCTACCTTGTGTTCTTGGGTTTTATTTTGGAATTTATTAAGATGATACGCAAATGCTTTGGTTTTTAATAAAGTATTTGGATAACCATATTGAATTTGTTGTTTGTCCAAAAGCTCCAAAAGTGCTTTGATTTTTTGAGGATTTTGGTCATTTTTTATTAAAAATGTTTTATAAATGGCATTTGGATTTTCTTTGCTGTCTTTGTAATATTTCTCAAATTCTTTCAAAAGCCTTTCTTTTTGGGCAAAAGCAACTTCAATCGTGGAAATACTCACCGTAAAATGGTGCAAATATCTATCATAAAGCGTCAAAGTATCGCCTTTTTGGCGGTAAGTTCCAAGTCCTGCCCTGCCACTTCCACCTTGTTCGTAGGTAAAACCAATCGCACCCTGAAACGTAGGATATGTGTCGCCATAACTTGGATAAAGCAAATCGTAGGTATCTTGCGTAAAAAATAACCAACGATTCATATTAAAATATTTGGTGTGGTTGTCGCCCATTATACGCTGAAATTCTTTTTGCCAAAAAGTAATATTTTCGTGAAAAGGTCGTGCAGCAGGTGCAAAAAAATACGAACTTTCTAAGCCCATTTCGTGAAAATCTGCGTGAATTTGGGGTAAATATTGTTGTTGCAAAGCAACACGTTTTTGCGATTCTATTTGCGTTTGCCACGCCCAATCTCTATTCAAATCAAAAAAATAATGGTTAAATCTTCCACTTGGAAAAGGCTCTTGATGTTCCCACGTTTGAAGGTGAAAATTTGGATTTTTGCCTTTTCTTTGGTAATAATTATTCACATATCTATCTCTGCCATCAGGATTTTCGCAAATGTCCAACATAATCACCAAATTTTGTAACCAATTTTGTGTATTTGGGTCGTTTTTGCTTGCGAGTTCGTACAATGTATGTAGTCCTGCTTCTGTTCCAGAGGCTTCATTTCCGTGAATATTGTAGCTCAACCAAATAATTGGAATATTTTTTCCTTTGATTTCACCTTCCAATAATCCTGCACGTTTGAGGTTATTTTTGCGAATTTCCTCCAAATTTTCTAAATTTTCAGGAGCAGAAACCGCACAAACCATCAAAGGGCGATTTTCGTAAGTTTTGCCATATTCCCAAGCCTTCACACGTGCAGAATTTTGGTCAATATTTTTGATGTAATCTACAACTTTGTGATAAGGTGTAAAATGTTCTCCAAATTCATATCCAAAAAATGTTTTGGCATTTGGAATTTTTTCTTCTATATTATTTTGTGAAAATAAGAAAAAAGGCAGGGTAAAAAAACAAAAAAATAGTTGTAAAAATCTCACGTTGGTTTTTGATGTTGGATAAATTTTTTTTATAAAATAAAAAGAAAATAGCCCCAAAAATACATTTTTTTTATTTTAAAATTAAAAAATTATCTAAAAAAGCATAAAAAAATGCCAATATCTAAGTTTTTTTGATTGTGAAAAAATAAATCTTTCGCTAACTTTGCTTGACAAGTTGCCCTTGTTGGCAGAAAGTCAGAGACTTTCAGAATAATAAATCCAAATTAGAGATTTGAACTAATTACTGTTTTTTTTGTTTTTGAAGGCTTAGACTAAATGAAGGAAATTTTTTTAATTTTTTACCACAATTTTTTGGTAATTTTTTCTAAAAATGTTATTTCCTGTTTTGTCTTGGCAATCTATGATATAAATTCCACCAGCATATTTTGAAAAATCAATTTGATGATTTTGCAAAGAAGTAATAAAAAATTCTTCTAAAATCTGTCCATTTATATTTTTAATGGTTAAAATAAAATTTGCATTTCCAATAATATCTTTGAAGGTTACATTTCCTATTTGGTTTTCTATGGGATTAGGAAAAATCTCAAAACTTGCTTGATTATTGGTAATTTTTACCACTTTTATATCAGAAAAAGAGGTGCGATTTTGGGCAACTGATTTCAAACGATAATACAAAAATCCATTTTCTACATTATTATCTTGAAAAATATAATTGATAGGTTGGTTGCTTTTGATGGCATCTTTTTGTGTAATATCTTCAAAATCAATGGCATTTTTGGATTTTTGAACCACAAAAAACTCATTATCTGCATCTGAAACAGCATTCCAAATAATTTCTACCTGTTTTTTTTCTTCATTAAATCTTACATCAAAAGAAAATAATGTAATAGGCAAAGCAACTGTGCAGCTACAACTTGAAGGTACTTGATTGGTAATTGTCCCAAAATTGGTAAAAGTTCCTGAATTGCAAATATCAATATTTGCCCCAGATGTGCCATTGACCGTAGCACCACCATTATTTGTAAAAGAGCCTGTTTGCATTTTGCTACAACCATTTCCAGAAGTTTGCACATTTCCGTTATTGGTCATATTTCCTGTAACCTGCAAAGAGCCATTACTAAGGTTAAAATTTGCACCGCTATTATTGGTAAAATTTCCGCCTATTTTTATTCTGCCTCTGTTGCTATTGATGGTTGCATTATTATTAAAATTCCCTGCAACGTCCAAAATGGCATTTCCACTTATATTGATAGTTCCCAAAGAATTATTATTTGATGTTCC
The DNA here is from genome assembly GCA_013297825.1 of Cytophagales bacterium. Classification (GTDB taxonomy): domain Bacteria; phylum Bacteroidota; class Bacteroidia; order Cytophagales; family Microscillaceae; genus JAAFIN01. The sequence goes on along the minus strand of JAAFIN010000176.1, from coordinate 7,340 downwards.
TGAGGCGTTGGTTTGCCTAAATGCTCCTCTTGTGATATTCAAAACTGCGTTTGTATTCACATTAAAAATGCCTCCTATGGTGGTTGTACCTGCTAATTGGTTGTATCTAATGCCATTTGTATTGATATTCAAATCACCTGTGATGTTGGTTGTACCATTGTTGTTGTATTCGCTATTATTGTTGAGTGAAAGGCTTGGTAAGGTTACGCTTCCAAAATTGGTTACAACAATATTATTTCCATTCAACGAAAAAGACGCACCGCTTCCTATTGTGCCTCCTGTATCCACAAAAATACTGTTTCCTGTTCCATTCAAAGTCAAATTGCCTGTGTAAGTGCCACCTGTGATGCAAACTTTTACATTGGAATTATTGACGGTAATATTACCTGTTCGTGTGCCACTTGTGATACAGATATTTTGCCCATTGAAAGAGCTTGACACATTGCCATTGTTGGTAATGGTAAGGTCGCAGGTGCTACATTGTGCGTTAATTTTTGTTATTTGGGAAAAAATAATAAAAATTATCAAAAAATAATTTTTCATTAAAAATAAAAATAGAAAGCTGGTAAAAATAATAAATTACAGAAGAATTATAAAAAAACTTACTCTTATATACAAATGATAATATAAAAGTAAGTTTAATGTTTTTAACGTTTATTTTTTGTATTTATTGATAACAAATTCTATTTGTGATTGGTCAAGCCAACCTACAATTTTTCTTAAAATTTTTCCTTCTGGAGTTATAAAATAATTGGTTGGAAATGCCTCAACTTTGTATAACTCTTTGCTAATAGCTTTTTCATCAATTAACATAGGAAAAGTAACCGAAAAATCCTTTCTAAATTTTTCGCTTGCACTTTTGGGTTGTCCAACATTTACCGCCAAAAGCTCAAATTTTTCACCTTCTAATGCTTTGTAAGTGCTTTGCATACGTGGAAATTCTGCCCTGCACGATTGACAGAAATCTGTCCAAAAGTGCAATAAAATTACTTTTCCTTTGTATTTTTCCAAAGTGTATGTTTTATTATCCAAATCTTTAAAATCTATCTCAGGAGCAGGAGAATTTTTGGCTAATTTTTTTTGCCCACAACCCAAAAAAACTATTAAAATAAAATAAACAATATAAAATTTTAGGGTTTTTGCGAAATTCATATTTTTTAGGAAATATTAAAAGTTTGTATTAAATATTGTGCGAAATTATTTAAAAAAATGGTTGTTTGATAACTTTTGTTTTAATATAAATCTTTTTTTATTCCAAAATTTTTTGTATATTTGGTATTATTTTTTTAAGAATGATATTTGAATACATAATTTTTTTACCTCGCTAATGAACATAAAATCTACATATTTTTTTGGTTGGCTTCTAAATGGGCTAATTTTTTTAGCTTTTTTATTTTTTCCAAATAAAATATTTTCACAAAGTATTTTAGATATTCAATCACCTATCAATGGCAAAACTGTAAGTTTTACGGAATTTATACAAGCTATGCGTGATGCAGATAAACTTGTGCCAAAAAATACCAAACAAACTTATGAATTTGTATTAAAAGATATTCAAGTGCGTTTTGTGAAAGATATTGACAAAGGAAAAGGCGGAATGGACGCAAGATTTATGAATACTGCAATGCCTGAAATTGTCATAAAAAGCAATCTTAGGCTTGCTAATATCAATTTTGACCCAGAATTTTGGTTTGTGCCTTATCGCATACGTTTTCAAGGACACATTTGGCTTACGAAAATAGAAGGTTTGAAAGCAGTATTTCAGGAATGTATTTTTGAAAAATCTTTTGCGATTTTTAGCAGTGAGTTTGAGTTTATTGATTTCTCAAAATGCACTTTTAATAATGGTTTTCGTCAAATGCGTTCTACTACCATAGACCATTTAAAATTTGAAAATTGTGTCTTTGATATTCAACAAGACCTCAAAGATGCCATTTCTTTGGGTAATCTTGGGGTAGAAACGCGCCCTTTTATTTTGGATAATAAAGTTCAAAATATTGACCTTACTATTCAAAACTGCAATTTTAAAGTTAATGAAAAACTTAGGGACAAAGAACAATTTTTTATCAAATTGAAAGGTTCTGTTTTTAGCAATTTGAGGTTTGTAAATAATAAAATTGAAACTTCTATCAATCTTGAAAACTCCTCTATTACTAATAATTTTCAATTTTCTAAAACTGACATTACAGGAAAATTATTTTTGTATGGTATCAATATGAATCCGCTTGGCACGAGGGTAGAATGGGAAAAAATCACCAAAAAATTGGCGATTTTTGAAGTTATCAAACAAACGCCTTATAGTTATGATACGGTGAAAGATATGCCTTTGTATTTGTTTAATGATTTATTTAGTGCTTATGCTATTATTTATACCGCTTTCAAATCACAAGGAAATCGTTATAGCACCAATCAATGTTATATAGAATGGAAAAATATAGAAACGGAATATTTGAGAAAAGCAAGCCAAAAAAATCCTGATATTTCGGTGTATTTTACGTATTTGATGAATTCATTTTTGCAGGTTTTTTGTGATTATGGGACTAATCCGCTCAAATCTTTGTATATGTCAAGTATGGTTTTGTTGTTTTTTGCGGTGTTATATTTCTTTTTACCGCACAATTTTGGGTATCAAAATGTAGGTTTTTATGCATCATTGCATTTATATTTTAGACATTGGCAAAATAATATAAATGTAGGAATTTTGTATAAAAGACTTTATAACAAAAAAACCATCAGAGAACAACATATTGCTACCTACATTTATAATCTTAAAAAAACCAAAAAAAAATATTGGTATCTTTCACACTGGTATTTGTGGGCTTTTCCTGATATTTTTTTGGTAAAAATATTAAAATATCAACAAAAGAACAAATTAAATTTGCATTTGTATTTATCAAAACTTTGTAATGAAAATTCAGGCATAAAACGTTTTTTTGGGAAAATTATCATTCTTGGTTTGGTGGCTTGGTTGGTTATTTTTCATATACTTTTGCGTGCAATGGATTGTTTGGCGTTGAGCTTAAATATTTTTACAACGTTGGGTTTTGGAAATATTGATTTTAAAGGTGTTCCAATGTATTTGACAGTAATTGAAGGTTTTGCAGGTTGGTTTTTGTTGAGTTTTTTTAGTCTTTCGTTGGTGAGCCAACTTATAAATTAATGGTAAATGGTAAATGAAACAGCCAACAGCCTTTTGTCATTGTGTAGCAATCTGGCTGTTTCTTTTATTTTAAACCTTGAACTTTGAACCTTAAACCTTTATTGAGGTCGTCTTTTGGTCAATGCCCAACGTCCAAAACTCATACTTTTTTCTAATAAAAACATATAAAATGCCAACACCAAAACGCCAATGTGAATGCTAAAAATAAAATAGCTTATTACTGAAATTGTAGAAAAATACAACATATAAGTAGGCAAAGATTCTAAAAAACTTTCTCTTTCAGGTTTTTGCCTGAATACGTAAATTCTTGCTAATTGACGCAATGAAAATGTATTGGAAAAACTAATGTAAGAAATAATAAAATACATCAATGCCAAATAAAACAAAAACTGAAAATTTATTAGATTATCGCCTGCTTCTAAGGCTAACAAAGCATTTACAAGAATAAGCGGTCCTGGTATTTTTCCATAGATTGTTTCGTGAATATCTCTGTCTTCAAAATCACCTACTACTATGATGCGATTTTTGACTAATTTTTTAAAATCTTCTGTAGCTTTTCCTGTGGTATCTTTGGCAAGTGTGAGCCATTCACCCAATATAAGTTTTGGACATTTATTATTATTATAATGAAAAGCCCTAAGCCTATAATCCAATATAAAACTATTCAGCACCCAATCATTATTTATTTTTCCTAAATAAAAAAAGTTACTCGCTTTTTTGTATTTTTTATTTGGATAAAGTTCCTCAAAAAGATTTAAAGCAGTTGTTTTGAGGGAATCATTATAATAAATTTTGTATTTAAAAGATAAATCCCATACTTTTTCAATGTCAGAAAGACCACATTTATTTTTGATAGGAATATCAGGATAATCAGGCTTGTCTGTATCATCTCTATGGTACGAAACGGTCATACGAGGCATACTATTGATGTGTGAAGCCAACAAAGAATCGTGTTCTGTTTTTCCTTTAAAATTTATATCAAATAAAAGTGCTTGATAAGTAGGCGATTGTTTGAGTAAAGCCAATAATTCCACCAATTTTTGGCGGTCAGTAATGGGTTCATTTCCAATGGGATATTCAGGAATTTGTGGGTCAAAACGTGGAATAAGGGCTTTGTCCCAACATACATTCACAAAAAGATAGCGAGAAGTGTCTAATTTATCCTCCCATTGCAATATCATACGTTTTAATACACCAGAACTTTGCACCAAAAAATATTCATCAGGCAAACTTTGAGGCAAAGAAAGCAAAAAAAACGTAAGCCAAACCATAAAAAAAGCATTCAGTAGGCTAACACTTGCAATAAATAGTTTTTTTACCATGTGAAAAGAAAATTAGGTGTAAGTAGTAAGGTGTAAGGGGAAAGATGTAAGTAGTAAGTACAAAAATGCAAATATTATTTTAAAAAATAAATGACAAAAAAATCATTTTTGTTTAACTTTTCAAATTTAAAAAATAAAAATAAAAAATACAATTTTAATGTTGAATGATAAATGTTAAATGATAAATGAAAACGCAAAATACAAACGAAAAAAGCATTTTTTCATCACGAAAAAATGCTTTTTTTATTGATTTTTTTATGTAATAAAATATTATTTTGTATTTACTGAAACCAATTTTATATCCTTGTCAAAAACAAATTTGGCTGTATTATTTTTCTTTGAGGCTTTTATTTCATACCAAAAACCTTCTTGAGTGATGATTTTGATATAATGTGTGCAATTTTCTAATGTATATTTTTTTGCCTTAATTTGTGGTTTAATTTTAGCAATTATTTTAAAATAAGTGTGTTCTGGCAACACATCACAATGATACAAAACGTGTGTTTCCAACAAATTTTGATTTTTATCAAAAATCAAACGAAAATGTCCATATTCACTATCTTGAAAAAAAGAAATATTACCATTTTTTAGTTGATAAAAATTCTCATCTTTTACAAAATCTTTATCACCACGATATTTCATAGATAATTCTTCAACTTTTGCTTTTAATGTTGCATTTGGCGTATATTTTTCTACACCAATTTCACTTGTAGAAACAAACATTTTTTGTGCAGATATTTTTTCTACATTGAACAAAAGAAAAAAAGAAACCAAAAAAGGAAAAATTATAATTTTCATAAAAATTAGATAAAAATAAAAAGTTTAAACCTGTGCATTGTAACCATCTTCGTATCTAAAAACCACTTTTGGGTCATAAATCAACGAAACGCCTGCGGTATCTTTGCCTGTATAATCCAAGCGTGAAAGCACATATCTAATTGTTTCAAGCCTTGCTTTTTCTTTTTCATTGGCATCAACCAGCACCCAAGGATTATGAAGTGTGTGTGTTTTAGCGTGCATTTGGCGAATATATTGCGAAAAATCGTCCCATTTTTTTTGAGCAATTTCATCAATAGGGCTTATTTTCCATTGTTTTAATGGATTTTTTTTGCGGTCTTGGAGGCGTTCTGCTTGTTCTTCTTTGTCAATAATAAACCAAAATTTGATGATGATATAACCGTCATTGTGAAGCATATTCTCAAATTCGGTTACTTGTTGCATAAATGTATGATATTGTTCTTGTGTGCAAAAACCCATTACAGGCTCAACCACAGCCCTATTATACCAACTTCTATCAAAAAAAACAATTTCACCAGCATTGGGAAGTTCTTTGATATAACGCTGAAAATACCACTGACCTTTTTCGGTGTCAGAAGGTTTTGGTAAGGCAACCACACGCATAGAACGAGGGCTAAGATTTTGGGTAAATCTCAAAATCGTACCACCTTTTCCTGCGGTATCTCTGCCTTCAAATATTATCATTACCTTTTTGCCTTGTTCTCTTACCCATTGGTGCATATTAACAAGTTCAATCTGGAGGCGTTCTAATTCTTCCTCGTAAGCAAGTTCTTCAAGGATTTTTTTGGCATCAAATTTCTTTTTTTTAAGAACTTTTTTTAAAATTTCTTCTGAAGTCATAAAAATAATGTTGAATGGTAAATGGTAAATGTTTTTTTAATGATGAATTATAAATGAACCAGTCAAATAAGAGCAGGATTTTTAGGATTGAATACAAATTTATAAGATTAAAATCCGAAAATTAAGTTTTAAAATGGTAAAGGCTGTTGGCTGTTTCATTTACCATTCAACATTTACCATTTACCATTTATTATTCATCTTTATTACTAATTTTCTTATTAGCTTGTCGTTCTTTAAAGCGTTGGTATGCGTCAGATTTTTTGTAAGCAGGTTTTAGGGTTTGTTTGTCTTGGTATAATTTCCAAAGACCTAACTTTTGACTTTTTGCTTGTGCTTCAAGAGCAGAAAAATGTTCGCTATATTTTACATTTGGCGGATAGCGTTCTGCAAAAGCATATCCTTTTTTTACCAAAGTTTCATTAAAAAATTCGCCATTCATCAGATAAATATATGCTAAAGTTCGTTCAAATTTGTCTTTGGATTCTTTGTCATAAATCAAAATTACCCTTCTGCCTTGTGGAAGACGTTTTTTGGTATAACGTGAGGCTTCCTCACCAAAAGGCATTACATCTTGATAAAGACTTCTAAGACTTTCAGGTGTATCTATGCCAATAAGGCGTACTTTTGTACGTCTTTTTTTGTTTGTGAGGCTTCCTATTACGATTGTATCACCATCAACTACTTTTACAATGCGAGCAAATCTGCCTTTGAATGGATTTAAAGCGGTTAAATAAAGTCCTGAAAGGCTGATAATGCGCCAAATAAAAAATAAAACAACTAAAAGCAATGCAACTACTATCAAAGAATATGGAAAATTCCCCTCTATGAAATGCCAAAACCACGCCATTCCTTCTTCTATGGCTACAATAATGCCTTCAATGCTCAAAAAAATTGTTGAAAAAAACATGATAAAAATAATTTAGGAACAAGAAATAAATAAAATACGATTTTGGTAATTTTTCAAAAAATTGGTCAGACCTCCGTAAACTACGGTGCAGACCATTTTTTGAAAAATGTTTGAAAACAAATAGGGAAGTTATTTAATTTTCATTCCTAAATAGTATTTTACCCCCTAAGGAATTAAATATAAAAAACACTAAAACAATATAATATTTGGCTCTTTGTAAAAATATAGTACTTCTGTGGTACAAAATAATGAAAGAAAGTGGAGAGTTGGGAATTAAGAATTAGAAATTAGAAATGGAACAGCCAAAAACCTT
>JAAFIN010000175.1:2478-11316 GCA_013297825.1 Cytophagales bacterium | reverse complement strand
ACGAATATAAAATTAAATGTAAGATTTTAAACCTTTTTACAGATATTGGAATGCCATCTTATGCAACTGCTTAAAAAAAATGCACTTTAAGCTCATTTTAAAGGGTACAGTCTGTTGCAACACTACCTTTTTAAATACATTTTTTCTATTATTTTTGAATAAAACAAACTTTTCAACTCAAATAAAAGTTATTTTGTTTTTTCATATTTACACCTTTCTCCTGACAAAATTCCCCCTTTGGGATTAGGGGGCTTCTTTCATCAATGAATTTTAGTTTTGACGAGATTTTTAGCCAAGAACAAGATACTTTTTTTGGGGAAAATATTATAAATTGGTACCACGCCAATAAAAGAGATTTGGCTTGGAGAAACACCAAAAATCCATATTTTATTTGGTTATCTGAAATCATTTTACAACAAACACGTGTAAATCAAGGCACACCTTATTACCTCAAATTTGTAGAAAATTATCCCACCGTAGAAGATTTGGCAAATGCTCCGATTGATGAAGTTTTGAGGCTTTGGCAAGGATTAGGCTATTATGCAAGGGCAAGAAATATGCACGTTACTGCTAAAATCGTGGTTGAAAAATTTGGGGGAATTTTTCCTGATAATTTCCAAACGCTCCAAACGCTCAAAGGCGTTGGGCATTACACAGCTTCAGCTATTGCATCATTTGCGTATAATGAGGCGGTTTCGGTACTTGACGGAAATGTATATAGGGTTTTGACGAGGTATTTTGGAATAAAAGATGCGATAAATAACCCAAAAAATCTTAAAAATTTTCAAAAATTAGCCCAAAAAATGTTGTTAGTTGATAATCCAAGCATTTACAATCAGGCAATTATGGAATTTGGGGCGTTGCAATGCACACACGACAATCCAAATTGTATGTTTTGTCCATTGCAGAGTGCTTGTGTGGCTTTTCAAACCCAAAATCAAAAAAATATTCCTTACAAAATTCCAAAAAAAGCCATAAAACAGCGTTTTTTTACATATTTGTTTTGGGAAAATGTATATGAAAATGAAAGTTTTTTTGCCCTCAAAAAACGTGAAAAAGGTGATATTTGGGAAGGCTTATATGAATTTATTTTGTTGGAGCAAGAGAAAGAAAATTTTGAAGAAATTATTTTGTTCGTTGAATTTTTTGGAGAAAATGAACATTTAGAATTAGAAAAATTATTAAATAAAAATTTAGAAAAAAATCCAAAATTATACACACATCAACTCACACACCAAAAATTATTCATTCGTTTTTTTGCCTTAAAAACCAATTTTTCACCCAAAGAAATTGAAAATTTTTTACCAGAAAATACTGCTTTTTATACCAAAAATGAAGTTGAAAACCTCCCAAAACCGATTTTGTTGGCGAATTATTTTGGAGAAATGTAAATAAATTCTAATTTTTTTCTTACTTTTGAGAAATTTTTTTTAAACAACAAAACCATTTATATTTTTATGAAATCAACCGTTTATATTGCTTTTTTAGTATTTTATTGTTTCTTTTCTCAAAATCTCAACGCCCAAACAAAAAGCGACACATTACTCGCAGAATTATCAAAAAGTTCTTGCGAGTGTATAGAAAAAATAAAAACCGACGAAAAAGATAAAAAAGAAATTATAACAGAAATTGTTTCTTGCATTGACCAAAATGCCCAAGCTTTACAAATGGGCGAAAAAATGATAGCAGTTGCCAAAGATGTTAAAGAGGGCAAAATAAAAGAAAAAGAAATTAACATTAATATCAACCCCAACAAAAATTCGCCTGAATATCAAAAATATTATACAAAATTGGAAAAACATTTGATTGAAAATTGTCCAGAATTACGAAGAAAAATAGCAACTTCAGACAAAACAAATAAAAAATCAGTATCTGAAAATCCAAAAGCAATAGAAGCCTACAATGAAGGTCTTACACAAATGAGTAGCAAAAATTTTAAAAAAGCTATAGAAAACTTTAAAAAAGCCCTTAAAATTGACCAAAATTTCGCCTTCGCTTGGGATAATATTGGGGTGTGCCACAGACAAATGAATGAATATGACGAAGCAATTAAGGCTTATAAAAATTCTTTGAAAATAGACCCAAAAGGTAAAATGCCAATGCAAAATATGGCAGTAGCTTATGAATTAAAAAAAGATTATAAACAAGCCATCAATACATACCAGAATATGGCAAAACTTGATAAGGATAATCCTGAATCATATTTTGGTCTTGGCAGAATATATCTTATTGGTTTTAATGATAGTGAAAAAGGATTGGATAATATATGCAAAGCATACGTTTTGTATAATCAACAACAATCACCTTATAAAGATGATGCACAAAAACTTATCAATTCAATTTTTCAACAAATGAAACAAGACAAAAAAGAAAAGGTCTTCAATGATATTTTGAAAAAAAATAAAATTGATGTTCAAAAAGAATAATTTTTTATTTGTTCAATAAAAAACCTTTCTATTGCAGAATAGAAAGGTTTTTTTTGTTGCTTGATAAAATAATATCTGCTTATGTGTATTAAATGGTGAATGTTAAATGATAAATGAAACAGCCAAATTCCAATGTTAGATTTATATTCAATCCTAAAAATCTTGCTCTCATTTGGCTGTTTTGTATTTCCTTACACCTTTCCCCTGACACCTTTCCCCTGACACCTTTCCCCTGACACCTTTTCCCTGACACCTTTCCCCTGACACCTTTTCCCTGACACCTTTCCCCTGACACCTTTCCCCTGACACCTTTCCCCTGACACCTTTCCCCTTAAATTATCATTAAAATAAAAAGTACCAACCACAAAAAATCTACAAAATGCCAATATTGTGTGATAAGGCGAATTTTTAATTGTGTTGGAGGATTTACGCTATAAACAAAGGCATCTACATAACTATAATTTTTGATAGATTCCCAAAAAGCCTTACCCAAAAAATAAATCCCACCCAATAAATGAGCCAAATGCACGCCTGATATTACAAAGAAAAACGCTCCTGCGATACTTTTTTGTAAAGTAATACCACTTTGATACATTTGTTGCCAACCCATTATTTGCAAAATACAAAATAAAGCCCCCAATCCTAATGTAAAACCCATTGAAAGGCGATATTTTCTAAAATCATCTTTTGTAAGTGCATTATTAGCAAGTTGTAACGTCCAACTACTCAACAATACTGCTACTGTACTTACCCAAAATACCATAGGCACAGAAAATTTAACCCAATCTTGGGCTTGTTTGCGTCCTATATATAAGAGTGCAAGTATGCCAAATAACAACACCATACCAAATATTGCTAACCAAAGCATAAATGTATAAGGTTCTCGCCTGCGAAAAAACCCTTTTTCCTCTTCTTGTTCGTGTGTAGTTACCATAAAAAATAATATTTTGTTTTTTTAGAAAAAACATCTTGTTTTTAAAAATGTTTTTTGGTATTTGGACAAAATTGTAATTTTTTTTGCACAAAAAAAAATGAATTTTTAGCATAAAATTTTATGCTAAAAATTCATTTCTAAAATCTATTTTTTTAAGAATTGAATAAAAAATGAATTTTGTATTTCATTTATCATTGAATTTGGCTGTTTCATTCACCATTTACCATTCACCATTATTTTAAAGTCCTTTCGGTATTGTGATAGTTTCACCAACCCAACCACCTGTATTGATAGACATACCTTCACAATTATTTGTAAATACATCAGTACGAGAAGGAAAATATTGTCTTGCACGAGCCATACCAGCTTGATTGCCTGCTTGTTGGTATTTGTTGTATGCTGCAATGTAGATAGCTTTTTGATGACAAGGGTCACCTTTCTTAGTGCCTTGACAAGAACCACCACTATTCATATACAAATCGCCTATGTAACTATATACTTTTGAATTTAATGAAGGGTCAATTTGTAATGCTTTAAGTGCCAACGCTCTTGCACCAGCCAAATCACCTTTTTTCTGAGCTTCTGCAACCAAATAAAATTGATATTCGCCTTTTTCTGTGGCAGTACCACCATATTTGAACGCATTGTCCATATATTTCATATAAGTAGGTACATCACCTTTTGCTTGATAATATTTAGCCAAATTACGCAAACGAGGATACGTAGGAGCAATCGCAACAAGTTTTTCAGCAAGTTCTAAGTTAAGAGGGTCTTTTTGACAATCAGGTCCTGCTTGGTTTAAAAGACCTTGTACTTTGCGAATAAGTACTGTATCATTGGGAGATGCTTTGAGTTTATCACCATATTGTTTTTTGACCAAATCACAATTCAATTTTACACAACCTTCCATTTGTGCATTGATTTGATTTTTGGTATCTTCCCATTGTTTTTTAACGTCAGCTTTTTGTTCAGATGCAATTTTTGAATCTATGAATTTAAGTGATTTTTCGTGAAGTTCTACCATTTTCACATCATCTACACCTTTTTTGTTAGAATTTTTCATCACACAAGACATATAGATATAATATTTTAGGTTATCAGCCAATACTTTATCCCCCAATTTATCATTGATTTTTTTGTAAATATCATACAATTCTTCAAATTTTTCAGGGCGAGCACTGTAATAACCATATGCATAATAACCAATGTATTCATTTAAGAATTTTTCTTCTTCCCCAAAATTTTGAATACGCAAGTTATATACTATCAATGCAGAATCTTGCAAATTTTGTTTTGCTTTGGTGTCAGTTTCGCTATTTGCCAAACTCACATACATTGTTCCGCTTTTGGTATAAAGACCTTTATCAACTTTTGGGGCATTTTGCAAAAGCCAATACGCATAAGTACGCATACCTTTGTAGTTTTTGGTGCGTGCATCATCACCAAATATGGTCAAATAATCTTTGGCTTTTTGAGGCTCTTTGACACCATCAAATGGACCTGGACCTGGTTGTGCAAGAAGTTTTGTGCTAACCATTGCCCAAATAATCACAAAATACAGAATTTTTTTCATTGTGGTTTTATGAAATTTTTTTTTGTAAAAATGTTTAATGTAATTTTTATCGTTTTTTAATTTTTTGAAATTTTAAAAAAATGCGTTTTCAAAAAAATGCTTTAAAAAACTCGTTAATTTTTCTTTTAATTTTTTTGTTTCTTTCTACATCTAAATACGTAAAAAAAATGCACGAAATACAAAAAAAAGTGTGTTTAACCTTTGATTAACAAGATTTTATTACGGTTAATGAAATATTTTTTTGAAAAATTGCTTGCAAAGAAAATGATTATTTTTGTGTATTCAAAGGCTTTTTGTTTTTGGTTTAAAAAAAACAAAGGAAAGTAGTAAGGTGTTTTTCCTTACTATTTTCCTGTTATGATTTTTAATTTTAAAAAATAAATAAAAACTAAAATCCTTTCTGTTGTATTTTTTGGTTAAATTCGTCCATAGGATTGGGTTGGTCATCAAAAAAAGCATACACATACTTTTTTTTGCCTACATCAATACGCACTAAATGGGTACGATTGCCTACTTTTTTCGTCCATAATCCGTCTTCAGGCTGTGTTCCATTGGACATTCTATCAAAAGAGATTGTTCCAAATATAACAGATGCTTTTAAAAATCTCCTTGTGCTAAAACCACCTGACTCTATTACTTCTGTAACTGAAACATTGATAGAAATATTTTGGCTTGGTGCATTAAGAATAAAACTCTTATTTTGGGTAATGCCAAATTGATTAGTTTTACTTTCTACTGATGTCAAATCATACATCGTTACAAGTTGTGCTTTTGCAAAAGACAAGCCCAAAAGCATAAAGGCTATGAGGAATAGAATTGATTTTTTCATAAAAGTAAAATTTTGATAAAAAATAAAAAATTAAATAGCAAAAGCGTGGTTTAAAAAAAAAGAAAAAATTAAAAACCTTTTTCTTTTATCTTTTTATTGTATTCTTCCATAGGGTCATCAAAAAAGGCATATACATACTTACCTTTCACAGAATCAATGCGTATTAAGTGTGTGCGAGTACCTATTCTGCCTGACCACTGCCCAAAAATAGTTTTATTGTCTTTACCATACATAATACCATTTACTTTACTAAACTTGGTAGTAGTTCCGTTGATAATAAGCGATACATTGTAGTCTTGACTTACTATACTTGGTTCTACTTTCACAAACGTATTTTGATTAGGAACATTATAATTAAATATAAGTGACATAGGTGCTGTGTCCAGCCCCCTAAATGTCATATCATACATCGTTACAAGTTGTGCTTTTGCAAAAGACAAGCCCAAAAGCATAAAAGCTGTGAGGAATAAAATTGATTTTTTCATAAATGTAAATTACTGGGAACTACGGAAATCTTTTAAAAATGGCTTAAAAATGAAAATATGAGGTTTTTGTAGCATAATTTTCAGAAAAACAGGCTTGTCATTCTGAAAGAATCTGGCTGTTCTCTCGCAAAAGAACAGCCAGATTCTTTCAGAATGACACAATAATTTAGTTTGTTTGATGATAAAATTTAGCTATTTTCCTCAAAAAAATGGTTTTAAAAGTAATCAAAGTATTTTTTTTGACTTTTCCGCAGTTCCGAGAAATTAATTAAAATGTAAATTAAAAAATTAAATAGCAAAAGTGGTTTTTGAAACAAAAAATTAATATTTATTTCCTGCATTGCCATAGATAATAAAACGCTGATTTTCATCTCTATTACCTTTGAAATGAATAATTTGTTGATTCTCTTTTGTGCTACCACGTGGTACATCTATAAATGTACCACTTCCTCTGTTGATAATACAGTATTTTCCATCAGGTTGTCGTTCAAAAGTCCAAGCAGAAAAATTGCCATTGGCATTTTGTGTTACAGACAAATCTTGTTGGTTTGGATTGACAGTAAGATATCCTTCTTTACCCATACGACTTTTCACTATTTGATAACCGCCACCTGGTGCATTTCTTACTTCCCAAAAATTATTAGCAAACTTTATATTTTTATTGCTTCGCTGTTTTACAAATGTGTAGGGATTATCTGTATCTTCGGTGGCTAAATACATTTTTGCGTTATCATTCCAAAAATATATATAACAGGGGACACTTGTATTAAATTGTGCTTTTGCAAAAGACAAGCCCAAAAGCATAAAGGCTACGAGAAATAAAATTGATTTTTTCATAAAAATGAAAATTTGTTTAAAAATGAATAAAAATTAAAAACTTTTTTGTGCTTTTTGGTTAAATTCTTTTATAGCTTTTTGGCTAAATTCTTTTGTAGTATCAGGTTGCTCATCAAAAAAACCATACAAACACTTTTTAGTTTTTTCATCAATACGGATTATGTGTGTGCGGTTGCCTACTTTATATGCGTATGCAGTTCCCACAAGTGCTACATTTAGAATTTGGTTTCCTAAAACTATGGGAGCCCCATTTAATTCAAGACTAAATTTTATACGCATTCGTTTATCATTGGGTACAAGTGCATTAATACGAATCTTGGCATCTGTGTTTTCAAAAACCATCATAACGTTACCATAGTCTGTGGAATTTTTTAATGGTACATCATACATTGTTACAAGTTGTGCTTTTGCAAAAGACAAGCCCAAAAACATAAAGGCTGTGAGGAATAAAATTGATTTTTTCATAAAAATAAAATTGGGTTAAAAAAGAAAGGAAAAAATTAAATTAAAATATTTTGTGTAAAACTGTATAAAAAGCGGTCTTTATCTTAAAATCTGATGCAAGTTAAACAGAAAATAAATATGCTTGACAAAAATGGTATAAGTGGTAATTTTTGAGGTATTAAGTGCTTGTTTTGTGGTATAGAATACAACGATAAATAAACCCCACCCCAGCCCTCCCCAGAGGGGAGGGAGATAAATACATTGATTATCGGTTGTAAAAAGTCCTCTCCTCTGGGGAGGATTTAGGTGGGGTTATGCTATTTTTAAACAATATTCAACCTACCCAACACATAATCCTTGTAATTTCTGCTAATAGGGTGGAATTTTCCTGATATTTTTATTCTAAGGTCTTGCAAATCCACTTTTTCAATATAATTTACATTTATCAAAGTATAACGATTGATTTGCATAAACATACCTGCGGGCAGTTTGGCATACAATTCTTTCAAGGACATTCTAAGCGAATATTCTTGTTTGGTGGTGTGAATGCTTGTGTATTTGGTCAAAACATCAATATACATAATGTCTTGTATCATTACCTTTTCCAAATGTTGTTCTATTTTCACAAAAAGACAATCTTTGATAACCATATCTTTTTCCCAACCCACAAAATTATCTTCTTCCAAAATTCCTTTTTCATATTTGTAAAAAGCAAGTTCTATGGTACGTTGCAACAACAACGCATCAAAAGGTTTTACTAAATACGCAAACGGATTAGTAGCTTTTGCACGCTCAAAAGTTGCGTTGTCTTGTAGAGAAGTCTCTTGCAAAGAAGTCATAAAAATAATAGGCACAGGGCGTTTTGAGTCCATTATTTGGTAGGCAATGTCAATACCATCTTTTGTGCCATTGAGTTGAATATCCAAAAGTAATATATCTGGCTCCATTGCAAGATGCAAACGCAGAAGGTCATTGGCGTTATTAGCAACACCTACCAACTCGTAGCCAAGTTCTTCAATAATGAGTTCAAGCGTATTGGCAAAAATAAGATTGTCTTCTGCAATTAAAATTTTCATAAGAAATGAATGATGAATGGTGAATTATAAATTATGAATGAAACAGCCAATACAACAACCTTTGTTATTGCGTAGCAATCTGGCTGTTTTCTGCAAAAAGTTATTTTTTTGATGTTTTGAACTCCAAATTTGATGTTTTGAACTCCAAATTTGATGTTTTGAACTCCAAATTTGATGTTTTGAACTCCAAATTTGATGTTTTGAACTCCAAATTTGATGTTTTGAACTCCAAAT
>JAAFIN010000175.1:0-2468 GCA_013297825.1 Cytophagales bacterium | reverse complement strand
TTTGATGTTTTGAACTCCAAATTTGATGTTTTGAACTCCAAATTTGATGTTTTGAACTCCAAATTTGATGTTTTGAACTCCAAATTTGATGTTTTGAACTCCAAATTTGATGTTTTGAACTCCAAATTTGATGTTTTGGGCAACTGCAAGGGTTGCCTCTACATTTTTTTAAACTTTAAACCTTAAACTTTTTGAACATAAAACGTTGTTCCTTCGCCCAATGTGCTTTCCACATTTATTTTTAGGTTGTTCAATCTTGCCAATTCATAACAAAGACTAAGACCAATGCCAATGCCTTTTTCGCCACGTATCCCTTGTTTGCTTTGTTTGTTTTCTATTTGGAACAATGCAGGTAATACATCAGGCGAAATGCCCACGCCTGTATCTTTTACAAATAATTGCCAATTATTTTGTGCGTTATTTTGTGTATCTTCTATGCTTCCCACCATAATTTTACCATTTTCAGGGGTAAATTTAAGGGCGTTGCTTATGAGATTTCGGATAATGGTTTGCAATACATTTTTATCAATGTTGATGACAAGTGTATCAGAAATTTCATTGTGCAAAGTGATTTTTTGGGCTTCTGCCAATGTCATAAAACCCTGCAAACAAGTATTTATTTCATCTTTTATTTGCAAAGGAATTTGCAAAAAAGTAAGTTCATTGCGTTGTACCAATGCCCAATTCAACAGATTATCCAACAAATTATTTAATTGTTTGCTGTGGTCATCTATCGCACCCACCAATGCCTCCACACGTTCAGGTTTGCCTTTTTTCAAAAAAACATCTACCTGCTTTGCAACGCCTTGAAATGCCATAATGGGATTACGCAAATCGTGTGCAAGAATGGCAAAAATTCTGTCTTTCATTTTGTTAGAAGAATCAAGTTGTTCTGCTTGTGTTTGGATTTCTTCTTTTTGGGTTGCGATTTCTTCTTTTGCTTTTTTCTCTTTTTGTTGCCCTCTATATATAAAATATGTAAGCACCAAAACCGCCACCAAACCCAACAGGATAATATAAATTATTTTTTGTTGAAATTCTGTTGCTTGTTTTTCTTTTGTGATTTCAGCATTTTGTGCTTTTTCTTGTGCTTTGAGGGTTTTTTCTTGTGCTTTGAGTATATTGGCTTCAAGTTGTGATTTTTGGGAAATGGCAAAAAGACTATCAGCTTTGCGTTTGTCTTTTTCTGCACGAGCAAGGTTTAGAAAATTGTCAGCTTCTGCTTGTTTTTCAGTAGCAAGTCGTGCATTTTTCTCCCTTTCTGTTGCTATTTTAGAAAGTGCAACTTCTTTGTCTTTTTGGGCAATTTCTGCTTTTGCTTCTATTTTTGCAAATGCTTTTGCTTTGTCTTTGTTATAAATGGAATCATTGACATTTTTGTATTTTTCGTGATAAAGCAATGCTTTGTCATAATCACCTTTGAGTTTATAGCTTTCATATAATACCTTCGCAACGTCTTTTAATTCGTTCCAAACTTGTATTTCTTGTGCAATATCAAATGCTTTTTGGGCATATTGAATGCTTTTTTCATAATCTTTTTGTTTTTGGTAGCTAATACCCAAACAAGTAAGTGGATAAATAAGTCCTTGTTTGTCTTTGATTTCTTCGTGGGCTGACACACTTTGCTCCAAATATTCTATTGCCTTTGGAAAATTCTCTTGGGTATAATACACTTCACCAATGTTATTGAGTTGGTAAGCAATGCCCATTTTGTTATTTGTTTTTTTAGAAATTGCAAGGCTTTTTTCATAATATTCTACTGCTTTGTTCAAATCATTAAGATAATAATAATTAGCCCCAACATTTCCCAAAGCTGTCGCAATATCATCTTGCCTCCCAATTCCTGTAAGCACTTCCAAACATCTAAGTTGATATTTCAAGGATTCTGCATAGTTGCCTTGTTTTCCATACAAATTCCCTATATTTCCCAAACCTTTAGCCATACCATTTTTATTATTGATACGTTCATCTATTTCCACACTTTTTTGGTAATATTCTAATGCTTTTGGAAAATTAGCTTGACGTTCATACAACACGCCAATATTGGCACAAGTAGTCGCAATGCCTTTTTCGTATTTATTTTTTTCATAACAAGCAAGCCCTTTTGCATAACAATCTTGTGCAGTTTTGTATTGTTCTTTGCGAATATAACCCAAGCCCAATGTATTCCAAGCCTGTCCTTCGCCTTTCCAAAAACCAATTTTTTGGCTATTCAAAAGTGCTTTTTGAGCATATTTAAAGGTACTATCAGGATAATTGGAACGATACCTAAACGCTATTTCAAGGTCAATAATGGCTTTGAGCGTGTCTATTTTTGTGTGTTTATGAACAAAATGCAAACTATCAATGAGTTTTTTGTTTTGTGCTTGGGTATTTTGCACCAAAAAAAAACACAATGATAACAGTATAAAAATTTGTATAATTTTTTTCATAGCTATTGAAAAATATTTAAACTAAATTATTTTTTT
>JAAFIN010000174.1 GCA_013297825.1 Cytophagales bacterium | reverse complement strand
ATTTTTAATTAAAATTTTTAAAATGCAAATGTCAATCCAAAATCTATTAAAAACATATCAGTTTTTGACTTTTTTGGTGTGCCTTCCGCAGATGCTTCCAAATTATTTGGATTAGAAGGATTAAATTGACCACTATTAGTTCCTGTAAAATTCAATTTCCAAGATTGTGTTTGTGAGCGGTCATAATATTCAGCTTGTCCGCCACGCATATACAAACCACGTATATCCAAAAATGTACTGTTGCCTAATCTTATCAAAAAACCACCACCTGCTCCATAAGTAAAAGCAAAACTATTGATTTGAGTGCGTGCTGATATAACATTGCTGTTATTATTGTTACCATTGTTACCACCTGAAAAAATACGATTTGGGGTATTATCATATATTTTGGTGCGTGTGTAAAGATAATTTAGACCAATCGCACCTTCTACATAAGGTTGTATTTTTTCCAAAGGGGCTTTAAAACGCAATGCTAATTGGCTATTGATGAGGTTATTATTGGTCGTAATATCAAAATTAACAGGAATTGAGCTAATAACTTGATTGCCTGCGGTTACATTGAGGTTTTGGTTAAGTGTTTGGGTATTGGAGCCATAAATCATATAACCAAAATTAAAACCTAAAAATATAGGCAATTCTTGTTTGATAGGAAAATACGCTTTTAGGTTTCCGCCTATGCCTACTGCTTTGGTATTATCTCTAAATTCATTGATAGGAACGCCTATTTGCAAACCAAAACCTACGTGTGTTTGGCTATAAGCATTAAAAATTTTTGTAAAAAAAATTAAAAAAAGAAGTCCAAAAAAAATGTTTTTTCTCATATTTTATTTAATTATGAATTATAGATTATGAATTATAGATTATGAATGGAAAATTAAGAATTAAGAATAATTTTCTTTAAAACTTAAACGATTTAAATTCCAAAAGTGTTCGTTAGAAATATCTTTTATTACTTAAAAAATTACACGAAATTTAATAAATATTTTGTTAATAAAAAAAATATTTTATTATTGTGTAACTTTTTTAATTTTTATAGAAAATGCTTTCGTTTATTTTCATTCTGCAAAATTATCTATTTTTACATATTTTTACATTTCTCAAAAAAAATGTTTTTTAATTATTCCCCTTACATCTTTTCCCTTTTATATGATTATCAAGGCTTATATTCACGAATACGGAAACAATAAAATAGAACCAGAACATTCAGACGTAAAAACCACTTTGGAAGAAAGAGGAATAATATGTGAATTATTTACAGAAAAACGTTTGTTTAGAAATCAATTAAAATTTGATGAACAAACATTGGTAGTAGGTAATAATCCAATTATTTCAAATGTTTTAAAAAGATTGGGCATAAATTACATCAACGAATCTTACCCTGAAAGCCTCAAAAAATACTTAGAAAGAAATATTTGGGAAAGCACTATAAGAAAGTTATTGATGGAAAATCATGGAAATTATTTGATAAATGTGTTTGTAAAACCCAAATCCAAAGCAAAACTTTTTACAGGTTTTGTGATAAATTCAACCACAAGTTTGTATAAATTAGACCAAATATCCAAAAATACAGATTTATATTGTTCTTCGGTGGTGGAATGGTTGTCAGAATTTAGAGTTTTTGTGATGAAAGGTAAAATCGTAGGCATCAAGAATTATGATGGTGATTCAACATTACAATTAAATATGGAAATTGTAGAAAATGCAATCAATGATTTTGAAAATTCACCGCAAAAAACTGATGGTTATGGTATTGATTTTGGAATATTAAAAAATGGAAAAACTGCTTTGGTTGAATGGAATGACGGTTTTGCTTTGGGTTCTTATAAATTGGACAGAGAAATATACACAGACCTTATTATCGCAAGGTGGGAAGAGATTTTAAAGCAAGTAAAATTTTGAGCGAATTTATCTATAAAACCCATCAAAAAAACTTTACTTTTCCATTTTTCCAAATAATTTCAGGTTTTAATGCACCTTGATAATATAAAATTTCTCTAAAATCACTTACTGCAAAAGCCAACATATCTGCTTTTTTGCTGGGAGCTATCACTCCTCTATCCTCCAAATCCAATGCGTATGCACCTCTAAATGTCATTCCTGCCCAAGTTTCTGCGTTGGTAAGTTTTTCATATACACCCAATATACAGGCTTGCGTGAGTAAATCACCCATTGGGGCGCTTCCCACATTCCAATCAGAGGCAATCGCAAGAATGGCATCATTGTCCAGCAAACTACGTGCAGGCGTGAATTTCATACCCAAACCTAAAGATGCACCAGGCAACGCTACCGCAACAGTATTGCTATTGGTAAATGCTTTTATTTCTTCTCGGGTGCTATTTTCCAAATGGTCAGCACTTTTTGCACCTATTTTAATGGCTAAAAGGCTTCCACCTGTGCTAAATTGGTCAGCGTGAATTGTAATTTGGAAACCCATTTTTTGGGATTTTTTTAAGAAGATTTCAGCCTCTTCTACTTTAAAAGCAGATTTTACATTATTTTCCACAAAAATATCTACTCTTTTTGCAAGATTTTCTTCTTTGACTTTTGGTAAAATTTCTTTTAAAATAAAATCCAAATAATCTTTTGCCTGCTCAAATTCTGGCGGTTTTACGTGTGCAGAAAGACAGGTTGGAATTAAATCTATTTGATTTTTGAGGGATATTTGGGTGTCTTTGATTGCTCTTAGCATTTTTAATTCACTTTCTAAATCCAATCCATAACCACTTTTTACTTCACAAGTTAATACCCCATTTTTTATTTGTTGCAAAGCACGTTTTTCTGTGGTTTGGGCTAATTCTGCTTGTGTGGCAAGTCTTGTGTGGCGAACTGTGGAGATAATTCCACCGCCAGCTTGGGC
Organism: Cytophagales bacterium; assembly: GCA_013297825.1. GTDB lineage: Bacteria > Bacteroidota > Bacteroidia > Cytophagales > Microscillaceae > JAAFIN01. The sequence goes on along the minus strand of JAAFIN010000174.1, from coordinate 8,498 downwards.
GATATTTTCGTAAGTATCACCTGCAATTCGCATACTATAATCCAAAGCTCGCACTCCTGCGGAACAAATATGTGTATGACAATCCACCAAAGCAGGTGTAAGCACATATTCTTTGTCTAATATTTGAACTTCCCAATTTTTTTGTTTTTTGGGCAAAAGATTTTTTAATAAATCAACTGTTACAATACGGTCTTGTTCTATCAAAACCCCAGCAGGTTCATTTTTATTGCCTAATATTTGTAATTCTGTATCTTTTAAAGCTCCACGCAAAGGCAAATGGTCTAAAGTTAGAATTTGGGTAAATGGGTAAATGAGTGTAGGCATTTTTTTTAATGGTGAATGGTAAATGTTGAATGGTAAATGAAACAACCAAATGCAATGTTCAATATTAAATTATAAATGGTTTGAATATCATCAAATTGTAATTTTTCAACATTGTAAGCTCCTAATTTTAAGGTGAAATGCAACCTTTCTATTCTCCATCTAAAACTATAAAAAGTAAGCACTCTTTTTATTTAAGTTTTTTTTATTTGGGGTCTAAATGAAGCAATTTCATTAAATTCTGATATATTTTTTTTTTCAAAATTAACCTTTTTTATCTTTTTTAACAACTTTTTCAAACCCTAAAAGATTAGCCCCAAAGGGGAGGGAACTTTAATACATTGATTATCAACGCTTTGCGAAAAGTCTTCCCCTATGGAGAGGATTTAGGTGGGGTTTCAACCCATATAAATCCTTGAAGAACTAAAATTTATAATGTAAAAAAAATTACAATTTTTTATACAATTTTTTAATTGCTTTTTTCTAACTTTGTTTTTTTATAGATTTGCAAATTAAAAAATAACTTATCTTTTATCCTAAATGATTTTTTGCCCAAAAATTAGTCCAAAAATTAAATATTTTAATATCCTATTGTTTTTGTCCATTTCTTTTTTCCTAATGCAATGCGGAACACCTGCGGTATTTGAAAAAAATTATGACCTCCCAAATAATAGATGGACAATGGAATCAACTTTGACTTTTAATTTTAAAATAGATGACCCAAAATCAGAACATAATTTTTTTTATAACATACGCCACAATATGGATTATCCGTGTTATAATATGTATATAAAATATTTTTTGGAAGATGAACAAGGAAAAATTCTAAAAACCAACCTCCAAGATATTACTTTGTTTGACTCAAAAACAGGCAAACCGCTTGGAAGTGGATTAGGAGGTACTTTTTCGCACCAACTGGCAAACCCTGAATTAGTGAAATTTGTGTTTCCTCAAAAAGGAAAATATATCTTCAAAATAAAACAATATATGCGTGAAAAATATAATCCACTTAAAGGCGTGATAAATATTGGGCTTAGGGTTGAAAAGGAAAGCCAGTAGAAAGTTCAAGGTTTAAAGTTTAAGAGCTAAGTATCAATACTAAAATAGGTTTTCAACTCTTGGAGGGTTGAAAACCCTCCAAGAGTTATAAAAATCAGTAGCGTTGGGTTTTATACCCAACACCTCAAATAAAAAATTTAAGGTTTAAAAAATCCAATACATTGAACTTTTTAAACCTTAAACTTTGAATTTTTGAACATTAGAAATTATGCGTAATCCCCCATATATCCGTGTGATAATGCCCAAGAATATGTATTAGGCCCTACAATGCCATCACCTACAAGCCCACAACTTTGTTGATAATGCACAGTAGCATTATAAGTTCCTTGACCATAAATGCCATCAATGCCAACATTATAACCTAATTCAGCTAAAAATGCTTGCCATTGTAATACTTCGTGATTGTTATTTCCAAAACGAATCATAATAATAAAAAATTTAAAATGATAAAAAAGAATAAAATGAATATTTAAAAGTTTTCCGAAAAATATAAATTCTTTTTAAGAAAAAAAAATAAAGTTAATAATTTTTTTTAAAAAAATATCCTAAAAATCTATAAAATAAAATAGTCATCACTACATAACTCTTGTATAACTACATAAAATGAAATTTTCCATTATCACACCTTCCTTTAATCAAGGGGCATACATTGAACAATGTATTTTATCGGTCAAAAACCAAAAAGGGGTGGAAGTGGAACATATTATCATTGATGGTGGAAGCACCGACAATACGCGCCAAATTCTCACAAAATACCAAAGTGATTTGGCATATTATATCTGTGAAAGTGATGATGGACAAAGCGAGGCAATCAACAAAGGACTTCAAAGAGCAACAGGCGACATCATTAACTGGCTTAATGCTGATGATTTTTATACAGAAAATGCACTTTTAAATGTTTTGGATTTATTCAAAAAAAAATATACCACAATGTGCGTGATTGGGCTTTGTCGTGTTTTTTATGAAAATAATCCACAAAAAAAATCTTACATCACAAGAGGCACAGATTATTATCCTGATAATCTGCCCAAAACTATAGGCATAGCACGCACCGACCAACCTTCTACCTTTTATCACAAGGAAGCTATTAGACGAATGGGACAAGTAGATGAACGCCTGCATTATATAATGGATAGGGATTGGTGGATAAAATATATTTATCATTTTGGGATTCAAAGGCAATGTATTCAACAAACCAATGAAGTTTTGGTACATTTTAGGTTACACAATGCCTCCAAAACCATACAAGATGCCCAAAAATTTCAAGTAGAACGAGATGCGTATTATCATTCGCTTGCTATTTCAAATAATAACCATAATATCAGTAATTTTTTAGTCCAGAACGAAAAATTTGATGCAAATTATCACGTCCAAAACTTTGATTTTTCGCATGAGATGTTTGTGCGTTATACCAAAATGGCTTTGGTGTATTATATTTTTGCACGCATTACTGAATTTTATGCTGCACGAAATTTTGAGAAATTTCACGTGTATTTGGATTTTTTTGAAAAACAAAATGATTTTTGGGATATGCTCGCTGAAAAAGATAGAAAAACCCTAAAAAAACTAAAATTCAGAGCTAATAAATATCCTATGTTTTTGATAAAATGGTGGGATTGGGTGCAAAGTTTGAGTTTTAAGGTTTAATGTTCAAAAAGTTCAAGTAGGTGTTATTCTGAAAGAATCTTGCTATTTAACTGTTCTATGTGGTAAAATAGTCGTATTCCTGCGAAATGACGCAATTATTTTTTCTTTTTCCACAAAAATTGTCAGACAGCCAATTTTTCATTTTTTATAAATTTTTTTATAATTTTCAGTGTTTTATTTTAAAAAAACACAAATATTTAAACAATACTAAACACTGTATCAAATATTATGGCAAAAACAACTAAAAAAACACCTGTACCAACAAAAGCATTTCAATTTAAAATTACACTCAAACAAGCACCTTTGCCTATTTGGAGGAGAATGATAGTAACTAATAATATAAATTTTGATGATTTTCACCAAAATATTCAGTTTTTTATGGGTTGGGATAATTGCCATTTATATCATTTTTGCAAAGGACGTAATTTATTTATTGTTGAAAGCATAGATACAGATGGTTGGGGTGCTGGTGATGAAATTTTGGCATCTGAAACTTATCTTTCTGAACTTTTTGTGAAAGAAAAAGATAAATTATTGTACGAATATGATTTTGGTGATGGTTGGTTGCACGAAATAGTGCTTGAAAAAATCTTGGATTTAGATACTACCAAAAAATATCCTATTTATGTAACAGGCAAAGGTATGTGTCCGCCTGAAGATTGTGGAGGTGTATATGGTTATGCAGAAATATTGGAAGCATTAAAAGACCCAAAACACGAACAATATGAAGAATATTGTGAATGGTTGGGTATAGAAAGTGGTGATGAATGGAATCCAGAGGAGTTTGATATAAATGATTATCAATAAAAAAATACTAAATGATTTTACTTGGTACAAGACCTTCAAGGTTTTAAAAAACCTTGAAGGTCTTATAATGACAAACTTTTATAAAGTAAAAAAATATTTTTCAAGTAAAATCATTTAAAGCCAATAAAAATACTAAAAACTTGAAAATTTTGTTCAAAAATATATTTTTACTGTGTATTTGTTTGATTTTATTAACATCAAATATATACGCACAATTTTGCGAAAAAATTACATTCCAATTTTTTTGGAATGAAAAACCTCTGTTGTTAGAATCTCCTTTATTATTGGGAAATGACACGATTTATTTGTCAAAAGTACAGTTTTATGTGAGCAATTTTCTTGTGCATAATCAAAAAGATAAGAAAAAAATACTGAATTATCCCAAATTGATTTCCACAGAAAATAATTCTTTTTTTATGGATAAAAAAATTGACCTCAAAAAATTTACTAAAATTTCTTTTGCATTAGGTTTAGATGAAGCCACCAACATAGGAAAATATGGACAAAAACAGGATTTAGACCCCCAAAATGGAATGTTTTGGACGTGGGAGAGTGGTTATGTTTTTTGGAAAATGGAAGGATATTTTTTTGAAAATAAAAGAAAAAGAGGACTTATTTATCATTTGGGACGCAAAAATTGCTATCAAGAAGCATTTTTTGAACTAAAAAATCTCCAAATTGAAAACCAAAATCTTATCCTAAAAATTGACTTCCAAAAAATTTGGGAAAACCAATCTCTAAAATCTTATCCTAATAATATGATGGCAGGAAAAGAAACTGAATTATTAGCAAAAAAAATTATCGGATTATTTTTTTAAAAAAACAAAAACGCACAAAATTTATTGATTTTGTGCGTTTTTGTTTTGAACCTTTAACTTTAAACCTTTTGAGCTTTTTGAACCTTGAACTTTTTTACCTCAAAATCATATCAGGCGTACCGCCCATTGCATTTTTTACAACTTCACTGTCCATAAAATCGTGTGGAAAACCAAGCTCTATTTTGCTGACTTCATTAAGGCGGTTGATGTGATTTTCGCCCAAAATAATATCAGTAGTTTTGAGTGTGTCCAATAATTGGTCGGTTTTGGTAGCACCAATAATTGGAATAACAATCTGGTTGCGTTGCATAGTCCATTTTAGGGCAACTTGTGCAGGTGTAACACCCAATTCTTCTGCTACTTTTACCACTTCTTCGGTGATAAGCGTGCTTCTATCGTTAAGTCTTGCACTATTATCAGGCAAACGACCTTTGTCGCCTTTGAGATATTTCCCTGTCAATGCACCGCCAGCCATTGCTCCCCAAGGTGTTATAGCCATATTCCATTCTTTTGCCATTGGCAACAAATCACGTTCAGGAGTGCGTTGTAACAAAGAATATTCAATTTGAAGACCAGCAAATTTTGTCCAACCTCTAAGTTCTGAAAGCATATTTGCTTGCGAAACTACCCACGCAGGCGTGTCAGAAACGCCAATATAATGCACTTTTCCGCTACTTACAAGGTCATCAAAAGCACGCATAACTTCCTCCACAGGCGTAGTTTTGTCCCAAACGTGTAACCAAAAAAGGTCAAGATATTCCGTATTAAGTCGTTTGAGGCTTGCCTCCACAGAGCGAATCATATTTTTGCGGTGATTTCCTGCATAATGCACGTCTTGTGCTTTGGTGTCAAAAAGTGTGTATTTGCTTGCAACTACAAAGTGGTCACGGTCTGATGCAATAAAATCACCTAACCATTTTTCGGAAGTGCCTTCTGTGTAACGGTTGGCAGTATCAATGAAATTTCCACCTGCATTAGCATAAGTATCAAAAATTGCTTTGCTCAATTCATAATCACTTCCCCATTTCCATTCTGTTCCAAATCCCATTGTACCTAAACATAATTCAGACACACGCAAGCCTGTTTTTCCAAAAAGTTTGTATTTCATTTTAATTTTTTTTGTTTTTAATTTTTTAAAAAATTTATAAAAAAGATAATTTGCTTTTATTTGAAAACAAAACTTGTGTAAAATGCTTTTAGTTCAATTTAAAAAGTTTTTAACGATTTTTTAAGATGAACTTTTTTTATAATTTTTTTTCTTGTTAAAATAATGCGTATTTTTGTGAAAAATTACATAAAAATTTCACTTTATAATGTTATTTTTATGTGCTTTTCTATTTATTTTCTAAAAATATTTTTTATTTCTATGTTCAAATTTTTATTCAAATTATTTGCCTCAATCACATTTATTTTTTTTATTTTTTACCAAAATCTTAATGCCCAACAAGTAGAAATTCAAAGTCGTGGCGTAGAAAAAGACCATTTTGTAAGCATAAAATCACACAAAATTACGCTTGACGAAAAACTCCCTTATATGTTTAGTCAATTAAGCGAATACAAAATCGTTATCAAAGACCAAAAAGAAAAAACAGATTATTATATGGCTATTTATGATGAAGTTGGGAGGGAATTGATAACCAATTATGACCACAAAAGTAAAAAATATGTGCATCAAGTTTTTTTTAATTGTCCTGCAACAAAAACCTATTATATGAGGTTTGAGAAGAAACAACATTAAAAAAGGAAGTCCTAAGAAGCCCCCCAACCCCCAAAGGGGGAGTAAGCCCAAAGGAATAAAAAATAAAATTTATTTTATATTTACTCTATCTATTAGCTCCCCCTTCGGGGGTTGGGGGGCTTGGTTTTAAAACAATGAAAACATCTTATATTATTGCGTTGGTGGTATTGGCACTTTCTGTGGGTATTATTATTAGTTTGAGCAGTAGTGCGAGCCAATATGTGGGTTTTGAAGAAGCCTGCAATATGGCAAAAAATGGACGTACTGCTGAGGTTCACGTCGTTGGAAAACTCAAAAAGGACAAAGAAGGGCGTATTTTGGAACTAAATTATAATCCTGTCCAAAATCCTAATCTTTGTACTTTTACATTGGTGGATAATAAAAATAAACCTTATACAGTTGTGTATCGCAACCCAAAGCCACAAGACTTGGAACGTTCTGAACAAGTGGTTATTATTGGAAAAGTACAAGGTGAAACTTTTGAAGCAAGCAAAATTCTTTTGAAATGTCCTTCTAAATATGAGGACAAAGAGGTGAAAATTTAGGAGAAAGTAGCAAGGGAAAGGAAATACAAGGGGAAAGGAGAAAGTAGCAAGGGAAAAAGAAATACAAAGGGAAAAGTAAAATACCACAAAAAATGCCTTAAATTTTTAAATTTAAGGCATTTTTTATTTATAAAGGTTTTTGGCTGTTTCATTTATCATTCATCATTCACCATTGTATTTGGCTGTTCCATTTACCATTTACCATTCAACATTTACCATTAAAGAAGTCCTGTTTTCTTCAAAAGTGCATCAACATTAGGCGTACTTCCTCTAAAATTTTCGTATAAAGTCATTGGATTTTCGCTTCCTCCTTTTTCCAAAATATTTGTTTTAAAACTTTGGGCAGTTTCTGCATCAAAAATTCCTTTTTCTTCAAAAGCCATAAAAGCATCAGCTTCCAACACTTCCGCCCATTTGTAACTATAATATTCTGCGGAATACCCACCTTGAAAAATATGCGAAAACGAAGTCATTGCACAAACACCAGCAACATTAGGAAGAACTTGGTATTTTTCTAAAAGATTTTTTTCGTAATCTTCTAAATTTACATTTTCCAAATTTTTCAACCCAAAATGATGTAAATTCATATCCAACACCCCAAAACCTAACTGTCTAAGCGTTTGATGACCTGACATAAAATTAGCACTTTCTTTGATTTTTTGGATATATTCTATCGGAATAATCTCTTTTGTAAGATAATGTTGAGCAAATAATGCAAGGCTTTCCGCTTGATATGCCCAATTTTCCATAAATTGAGATGGTAATTCCACAAAATCCCATTTTACATTTGTGCCTGATGTACTTGGATATTGCACCTGTGAAAGCAATCCGTGTAAAGCGTGTCCAAATTCGTGAAAAAGGGTTGTAACATCTCCAAAAGTCAATAAACTTGGCGTTTCTTTTGTTGGCTCAGGAAAATTGCACACAATAGAAATGTGCGGACGGTGATTATCTATTTCATTTTTATCACCTGATGTTTGATATTGTGGCTGAAAAGAAGTCATCCACGCACCACTTTTTTTGTTTTTTCGGGCAAAAAAATCCAAATAAAGCACACCAATAAAATTATGTGAAAAATACACCTCAAAAACCTGCACGTCAGGGTGATATTTATCAATGTTAATTTCTTCAAAAGTAAGCCCAAATAATTTTTTAGCAATAGAAAATATGCCATTTAACACTTGATTTACCTCAAAATAAGGTTTTAGAAGTTCATCATCAATATTAAATTTTTCTTTTTTGAGTTTTTCGCTGTAATACGCAAAATCCCATCTTTCCAATTTATCCAAATTAGTAGTTATTTTTTTTGCAAAATCTTCAACTTCTTTTACCTCTTTTTGTGCAACAGGAAAAGCTTTTTGATAAATTTTTTCTAAAAAATCAAAAACAATTTCAGGCGTTGAAGCCATACGTTCCGAAAGCGTAAAATGTGCAGGGGAATCATAACCGAGTAATTTTGCCCTTTGAAAACGCAAATCCAACAAAGATTTTACGACATTTTCATTGTTAAAATCATTTTTTTGAAAACCTCTTGTGCTGTATGCAAACCACATTTTCCTTCGC
>JAAFIN010000173.1 GCA_013297825.1 Cytophagales bacterium | reverse complement strand
TAAGAAAATCAATAAAATATTTTGCTTTATTTAGATTTTAAACCTTAAACTTTAAACCTTAAACTTCTTTTATGGAAGAAACCGAAAAAATAGATTATCGTCATTTTTTGACTAATATCATTCCGCAAGCAATTACCAAAATTCATTTTGATACAAAACCACTTTGGGGTAAAATGACTGCTCAACACATGATTGAGCATTTGACACATAGTATGATTGTATCTACGATTTTTACGCATCAACCAGCAAAAGCACCAAATGCTTTTCAAAGCAAATGGAAAACAGACCTCATCATAAATCCAGAAGATTTGCCACGTGGTTTGCAAAATCCTTTATTTCAGTTTGGGTTGCCACCTTATAAATTTGAAAGATTTGAAGATGCACAGAAAAATCTGCTTGAAAAAATTAAAGTTTTTTATAACATTTATGACAAAACACCAACAGGCATAAATTTTCAAAGTTTTTTTGGTGATTTGGAGTTTGAGGAATCACAAAGATTTCATTATAAGCACTTTAAACATCATTTTAATCAATTTGGAGCATTGTAAATAATGGTAAATGTTGAATGATAAATGGTAAATGAAACAGTCTTTTTAAAATTAAGTTTTTTTAAATTTATGTTTAAATATTAATGAACAAAATAAAATTCCTTGCTTTTTGTATTTTTACTATATTTTTATTAGATTCTTGTAAAAATAGCAATGTAAATACTGAAAATACGCTTATTATGGAAATAGATGGTATTCGTTACGAAACCCAACAAGTAAATACAGTTGTGGTGCGTGCAGGTACATTATTTTCAGTAGAAATTACCGCAAATTTTCCTGATAGAAAAGACAGAGTTTTTTTAAAGATTTTTTCTTTTTCACAACAAGGTGCAGGAACTTATATGTTGGGTGGTTTGGAACAAAATCAAATTACGTATGCCAATGATGGAAATTTTGTAGGAAATCTTGCAATGCAAACCAATCAAGGTTGTATAGCTTCACAAGGCAATTTTATTCAAATTACAGATTTTGATGGACAAATTTTAAATGGCAATTTTTCTGCAACTGTTTGCAAAGGTGGTACTTCCAAAAATATCGTTAATGGACAACTTTTGAGGCTTTATATCAGATAAATACATAAGATAAAAATCAAAAACAAAGACTTACCAAATTTTAAAAATTTGGTAAGTCTTTGTTTTTTTTAAACCTTAAAAGTAAGCCTATGCCATTCTGTAAAACCGTGTGTTTTGATGGCTTCTTTGTGTTTTTTGGTAGGATAACCTACATTTTTGTCCCAATCATATTCAGGAAATTGTAGTGCAAGGTTTTCCATTTGTTCATCACGATAATTTTTGGCAATAATAGACGCAGCAGCAATCGCAAAAAATTTGTTATCACCTTTTACAATGCAATTATGCGGAATAAAATTATAAGGCGAAAATCTATTACCATCTACCAAAATCAATTCAGGCACAATTTCCAACATATCCAAAGCTCTGTGCATAGCCAAATATGTAGCTTGCAAAATATTTACTTTGTCTATTTCAGCAGGCGTAGCTTCTGCAATAGCCCACGCCAAAGCAACATCTTTGATTTCTTGGGCAAGCGAAGCGTGCAGTTTTTTAGGAATTTTTTTGGAATCTTTGAGCAAATTATGTGTAAAATCTTTGGGCAATATTACCGCACAAGCTACCACATTACCAGCCAAACAACCACGCCCAACTTCATCAACACCCACTTCTATCAAATCAGGCGTAAAAGAGGATATTAGCATAAAAGTTCAAAAGTTCAAGGTTCAAAAGTTCAAGGTTCAAAAGTTCAAGGTTCAAAAGTTCAAGGTTTAAAGGTTCAAAAGTTCAAGGTTCAAGGTTTAAAAGTTCAAGATTTAAGGTTCAAAAGTTCAAGGTTTAAAATTCAAGGTTCAAAAGTTCAAGGTTCAAAGTTTAATAAAATCCTGCTAATCTTTAAATCCTGCTAATCCTAATTCAGACTTTGGCTGTTTCATTCATCATTTATCATTTATAATTTAACATTTATCATTGAATTGGGCTTTCACACACAAGTTTCAAAGGTTTTTGGGGAGATTCCAAAATAAAATTCAGGATTTTGTCTGCCCACATTTCATAACCTTGCATATTAGGGTGTATGCCATCACCTGCACGTGGAATTTTCAAATCACGTGAAGGAAAAAAACGATTTTCTTGTACTTTTTCTAAAATCAAATCTGTTAATCCAAAATCTTTTTTCCAATTTGGCGGACAAATCCACACAAAATTAGTATTTCCAAGTTGCAAAAGAATATTATCCAAATATTTCGCATATTCAGGAAGGAGATTTTTTGGTGCAAATAATTCATTGGAACCCAAAGAAATCAATACCAAAGTAGGTTTGTGTTTTTCAATGGCATCTTTTAGTTTGCCTGTGCTGTCTTTTCCTGTCCAAGCCACCATACTTGTACTTGTTTTGGCAAGAGAAACAAAAGTATGTTTGCATTTTTCGGTACGCATTTTTAGGTAAATCTGCAAACCTTCCATCATAGAATCACCAACCAATAATATTTTTTGGGCAGAAGTATCAGGAGTAGGTTTTTGGAGCGGTTCAGCTTCTTGATAAATGGGTGTTTCGTTTTTTGGTAAATCTTTGGGAATATTTTTTGAGCTTTCATTTTCTCCAAAATTTCCCAAAGAATACCACACAAAAGCCCCTAATGCAATAAATCCCACTATTCCAATGCGTGTGAGTTGTTTGTTATCTTTTAAAGACATTTTTTGTAAATTAAATTTTTATAAAAAATGCAAATATAATTAAAAGGTGTCAGGAATTAGGTGTCAGGTGTCAGGAATTAGGTATCAGGTGTCAGTAATTAGGTATCAGATGTAAGTAATTAGGTGTCAGGTGTAAGTAATTAGGTATCAGGAATTAGGTGTCAGTAGTTAAAAATTAGTACAAAAAATTATTTTCTAACACCTTTTCCCTAACTCCTGACACCTTTTCCCTGACACCTTTCTCTTTTTTAGCTTGTTTTTTCTTTATACAAAAAATACAACAGTTGAGAAGTAATACTATTCATCAAAGGCAAAGCTTCATCAATGGGAGCAATATGTGTCTGAATAAACTCATTTTCATTCTCAGCACCTGCAATTTTATCTTGAAATGCTTGGATTTCTTTTTCAGAAAGAGAGATTTCACAATAATAAAAATAACCACCTTCGTCTAACAATCCTGCTGAACTATACAAAAGTTTATCATTAAGTTGAACAAGTTGGTCAGCAGTAATTTCTAAACCTGTTTCTTCTTTTACTTCTTTTACCGCAACTTTGAGCGGATTATTTTCATTGTCGCACATACCCGCAGGGTGTTCATAAGAAATAGCACCATTTGCGACACGAAACTGTTTTACCAACAAAAGATATTTTTTGCCTGTTTCTTTTGAAATCAAACACGTCAAAACAGAAACAAAATGCCCTCTAAGCAATACAATAGGCAATATTTTTTCACCGCTTGGACTATACGCATCTATTTTTAGTTTTGCAAATATAATTTCGCCATTAGGTTTGCGTGTGAGTGATAATTCTTCCACATTTCTTAAATCAACACCATTTTTTTTGAGTGTTTCAGACCATTGTTGATATTTAAGGGAGTCTTTGAGTTGTTCCATAAAAAAAAATAAAAAAAATAATTTATACGTTTAAAACAAATATACAAATTATTTTTTAAAACAAAAAAAGAAATGTCATTTTTGACATTTCTTTTATTATCAAACCTATAAGGTTTTAAAAATCTTATAGGTTTATTAAAAACTTAATTTCCTACTGGTTTCGTTTCTTCCGCAGGTATTTCAAAATCTTTATGAATTACGCTTTTGATGTAAGTTTTTTTATTTTTGGTATAAATGCCATATACATAACCGTTGTATTCTTGTGGTAATTTTTCCCAATTTTTGCCTTTTTTTACAAGCAAATAAGAATTATAAGTGGTCGTATATTTTTCACCTTTTTGTGTTACAAAATTTCCGCCACCGCTTGCATAAAATTTTCCTTGATGCTCAAAAAAACTAAAAATTTGTTTGTCATTTGGCAAAGTAAGTTCAGTTTGCCAAGTTTTTTTGTTAGCGTCCCATTTCAATAAATTTGCCTCTCTAATTTCTTTGTAGGTGGTATCACCTTCATTTATACGCACAGAATCCAATACAATGTAAAATTCTCTTTTGTGAAAACCCCACGCAGATACAGAGCCTTTGCCTTGTATTGCTTTAAAATCTGGTTTGATATTACGAGCCATTGCATTTTTGGAAGATATTTCTTTCCAACGCTCTGCGAAAGGATAACCCATAAAACCACGCATAAAAATATTGCCAAAAACCTCCCAATCTTTCATATTAGAAACACTATCCATAAAACTAAGTGCATTTTCTCCTACCAATATTTCAGGTTTGCGATTGATGAGTTTTTCGTTCCATTCAGTAATTGTAATTTCTGGGTTGTAACCAGGTTGAATCCACGCCAATTCCTCCAAAGTAAGACCACTATTTTTTTGCCATTCTTCAAATTCTGCATTTTTGATTTGGCTAATGTAGATGTAATTATTCGTTTTTTGAACCAATTTACACAATTTATCTTTACCTGTATTACTCATCAAATACCCAACTGCACAATATCTATTTTCTTCATCAATAAAAACAGGGTTGCGAAATGCTAAATTGTGATTGCGAGGGCAATCCCTTCTTTGCCAATATTTATGCAAAATATTCAAAATATCTTTTCTATTTTGTTGTTGGAAAATAGACAAATGCAAAACATCTCTTTCCAAAAAAATATTTTCTAAGGCTTGAATATGAAAAACCAAAGCATCTTGTTCAATCATAATGGGCGACATTTTGGTATAACCACGTTTTTCTGCAATATCTGAATACTTGTGCCATTCTCTATTGATTTCACAAAGTTGGTCATACAGGCTTTTTTGGTAAGTGTTTTTTGCAAAAACATTAGAAAAAACCAGCGAAAAAAATAAAAAAAACAAAGAAAAATGAATGTTTTTCATAAAAATAACAGAATTTGAGTTTAAAAATAAAACGTTTCAAAATATAATATTCTATTTTTTTACGAATATTACAAAATATTTTGCAATAAACAAAATATAAGTAAAAAATAAATAACTATTTGACAATTTTTTAAGTTATTGGAATTTCCACAAAAAACGTACTTCCTTTATTTTCTTGGCTATTTACCCAAATATTTCCACCGTGTAACTGCACGATATTTTGAATAATGGACATTCCTAAACCAACTGATTTTTCACCTTTTGTACCTTTTCTACGAGCTTTGGAAAATTTATCAAAAAGGATTTTTTGCATTTCATCACTTATTCCCATACCTTCATCTTGGACAGAAAAAAGGATTTTTTGGTGTTTTTGTTGAATATTTAGAAAAATGGTGCTATTTTCAAAACTAAATTTTATGGCATTGGAAAGCAAATTGTCCAATACACGCCCAAATTTTTCTTTATTGATTTTTACAAAAATTTCATTTTCTTGAAAGTTTTTCTCAATTTTTATTTTTTTATTTTCCAATAAAGTATTTTGTGCTTGTATTGCATTTTCCATCAATAAAACAACATTTTCTTCTTGTTTGTACAGCACAAAATCAACACTTTCCAACTCACTTACTTCCAAAAGTTCTTTGATAATTTCATTGCCTTTTTGGCAGGATTGGGTAATAAGTTTCAAATATTCATCTATTTCAGTTTGTTTTTTTTGGGTAAGCTCACTTTCCATATTCATTTTTATAAGGCTTGAAAGCCCTATAATAGCATTTATAGGATTGCGAAGGTCGTGTGCAACCACACCAAGAATTTCGTCTTTTGCGTGGCTTAGGTGTTCTAATTTTTGTTGATTAAGGGCAAGTTTTTCATTATTTTGCATAATTTCCTCATTTTGTTGTTTGAGTTCTTCATCAGCTAACAAAAGGTCATTATTTGATTTTTCTAATTCAGCAGTACGTTCTTTTACCTTTAATTCAAGGTTTTGATTTTGGATATTAAGTTCATTGAGAAGGTTTTTGTTTTGTTGGTCATATTTTTTAAAAGAAACCAAAGAAATAATAAGTACAACCAAAATAAACAATATAAAAATACTATTTATAATACCAAAAAAATATAATATTTCTCTTAACCAATCTTCTTTGATATGTTGTTCTCCCAATTCTTGAGCTTCTATTTGCTTAAAAATTGTTCTAATTTTATCCATATATTCTTTACCTTTTCCGCTTTCTATGATGCTAAGTGCTTCATTTTTTTTGTTATTTTTGGTTAAATCAACAGTTTGTTGGAGTTCTTTTATTTTTTTGGTAAGATATTCTTTAAGGATTTCTTGTTTTTCAGGGTATTTTTTTGTGATAGCACTATTGAGGACACTTTCACATTTTTTGATGTCTTTAAGTCCTTGTTCAAAAGGTTCTAAATATTCTTCTTTTTGTGTCAAAATATAGCCTCTCTGACCTGTTTCAACATCTTGCAAAGCAGAAAAAAGTTTTGTAAATTCTACAATAATTTCGTGTGTATGGATTATTTCGTTGGTATTTTCAGCTTGTCGTTGATGACTATAAAAAAACAATACTTCTGTAAACAAACTCACAGCAAGGGCAGTATAAAGTAATATATTGATGGAATGCGTATTTTTCATTGTTTTTTCATTATGTAAAGGATTTTTTTTAAATCAAAAAATATGCTCCTTTTGTATAAAATTGCAGTTTTAGATTTTAACATACTATTTAAACGTTTTTTTGAGGTTTTTTGTTGATTTTTTTTTATTGAGAAACTACAAAAAAATATTTAATTTGAAAAAAAATCTCTTTTTGGGAATTTTTTTAATGTATTTAACGTTTAAAAATGCTAAATTAAATTGGTTCTCTGACAGTTTTTATGGAAGAACAATGTAGCACACTTTTAGTGTGTGAAAACATAGTTAAAAGTATCTCTAACAAAAACACACACTAAAAGTGTGTGCTACAAAATATCATTTTTTTCCTTTTCCATAAAAATTATCAGGTAATCTTTATTTTTCATAATGTTTTTGATAAAAATCTTTGATGATATAAAAATCCTCTTTATGTTTTTGAATATTGGGTCTGCGATGAATGGGAAGGGAATTTAACAAATCAGGATTTTTTTCTATTTGCACAAAATAATTTTCCATCAAAATAATATTTTTTTCATAAACCGTTTTTGCATCACAATATGCTTGTTCTTTGTCTGTTCCATCATAAAATTGTGTAGTGATAAGCATTGTTTGCCAATCTGTTTGCTCAATAAAAAATTCAGCATAATCACAATAAGCGTTCATTTTGAACTCAAAAAGCGGTTTGTGTTGTATATTTGATGCCCAACCTGAAATCATAACAAATTGAGTATCTGCAGAATCCTCAAAAATAGCAATTTCAACGCCATCAATCACAAAAGAAACACAACTTTCAATTTCAATATTCGTGGTTTGGGTAGGAATGTATTTTTTCATTTTTAATATTTTTTAATCTAATTTCTTAATTTTTCCCAACCCCAAAAACCAACTTTTGGCTGTGAATAATTGCCTTTTTTGTGAAAAAATGACAAAAATTCTTTGTTGTTGGAAATTCGTTTGCCTTGTTTTTTTTCAATTTTTCTTTTTTGAATTAAAACATTCATTTTTTCCAAAAAAATATCTCTTTCATTTTTTAGAAAATTAGCACATTTTAAAATCGTTTCAGCATTGGGAAATTTATTTTTGTCTTTTCTTTCAAAATGAAATTCTTTTTCTAAAACCTCAAAAATATCATTAAATTTCTCGCCTTTTGTATATGCAAGTGCCTCCACGCAACGATGCAAGGCAATCCAAGCGTGTGAGGCAAAATAATTATTTGCAAATCGTAAAACCAATCTGTAACTACAATTAAATTTGGACATTTTTTTTAATTTATGAAATACAAAATCCTCATTTTATTGATTTTTGGGTTTCAAATAAAAAATCACTTACATAATCATCTTTTCAATAGGAATTACCAATATTCCTTCTGCTCCTGCTTCTTTGAGGTGTTGGATAATTTGCCAAAAATCATCTTCACGCACAACTGAATGTAACGAACTCCAACCTTCCAACGCAAGCGGAAGAATTGTAGGGCTTTTCATCACAGGCAATATTTTGTGAATGGTATCAATGGCGTGATTAGGCACATTCATCAAAATATATTTGTAATCTTTGGCTTTTTGAACTGCATCAATTCTAAATTTGAGTTGTTGGAGAATGGCATTTTTTTCAGCAGAAAGATGAGGCGTACCAATAAGCACCGCTTCTGATTTAAAAACGGTTTCAACTTCTTTTAATCCATTACTCAATAAGGTGCTTCCAGAACTCACAATATCACATATTGCAGTTGCAAGCCCAATACTTGGGGCAATTTCCACAGAACCGCTTATCACGTGAATATCTGCTTGAATATTTTGGTCATCAAGGAATTTTTTTAAAATATTAGGATAAGAGGTTGCGATGGATTTATGGGCTAAATCTTGGACATTATTGTACTGAAAATCACGTTGTACTGCAAGGGAAAGCCTACATTTAGAAAAACCCAATTTTTGGATAATTTCTACATTTTCGTTCATTTCTGCACGCACATTGTCGCCTACAATGCCTATATCTGCAATACCATTTGCAACATATTGCGGAATGTCATCATCTCTTAGGAAAAGGAATTCTAAGGGGAAATTTCTGGCTTCTGCTTTGAGTTTGCCTGATGTTTGGGTAAAAGAAATACCACAATCTTTAACAAGTGAAAGCGTATCTTCGCTTAATCTACCTGATTTTTGGATAGCTAATTTTAAAGGGTTCAAGGATTTTAAGGTTTAAAGTTTGAGGCTCAAAATATCATAAATAGTATTTTGATAATTTTTTTTCAACAAAAAAATGCAAAGGAACAATTTTATTTTAGTTTTTTGTGAAATTTAAAATAAAATCTTACTTATTCATTATCACAAATGCCCCAATGTGAGGACTAACCAAATACCCAAATTCAGAAAAATCACTCTCATCAAAGCGTTTTTTATTAAAACTAAATTGTGTAGGGATATTCTCACCACTTGGATATTTTAAAATCATATTTTTTCCTTGATAAATCAAATCAACTACATAAAATCCATCTTTTTGCCTAATTTTACAAGTCAATTTTATGACATTTTTATAATCTTCTATGTCTTTTTTATCCCAAAAAAGGTTGAAATAATCTTTTTTATCTTGCAAATCTTTTAACAAACATAATGTTATCGTTTGTAACAAAGGATTATTATCTGATTGCTCAAACAAAATATTAAGTTTATTTTCAGCTTTATTTTTAATACTTTTTTCGCTTGGAATAAATAATGTAGATGGAATGTATGTTTGATAAAGGTCTGACACAAAACGTTTTAAAAGTGTTTCTAATTCTTTTTTTACATTTTCAACCTCATTTTTAAAAATGTCTTTTCTGATACTCATTGTGAAAAAATTTCTTTCTTCCAATGTCGTAAAACGCAATTCCACTTTACAAGTAAATATGTCTGTAAGTGTGTCTTTTGCTTTTTGAATTTTTGGCAAAAATATGAATTGACACTCATTTGTATTGTATTTTCTAAAAATATGTTGTTGCCTTTTTGTCAAAGAATCAAGCACATTATAAGTTATTTTTTCAAGCCAATTACTTAATTCTTGTGCTTTTTTGTCGAATACGTTTTCAATATGCACTTTTTTAATTGAAATAAATGGTTTTTGCTGAGAAAAACAAAAAAAAGAAATGAAAAATAATAGAATAAAAAGTAAGAATTTCATTGTTTTAAAAGATTGGGGAAAATTAAACTAACCACTAATAAATTTGCTAAGTCTTTAAGATTTGGTAAAATAATAAAATCCTCTGCTTTCACAAGCAGGTTTTTAATTTGTCATTCAAAAAAATAATTTTATGTATATTTGCGTTTTAAAAATAATTAAGATAGTTAAAATTTTGATTTAAAATGATATGAAAAGTAGCCAATTATTAAAAATTCTTTTGGCAGATGGTTGGTATATTGTAAGGCAAAAAGGCAGTCACGCAGTAATGCAACACGAAACAAAAGAAGGAATTATTGTGTTTCCAATACACAGTTCTAAAGAAGTTGGTACAGGATTAGCAAATAAAATTTTAAAAGATGCAGGACTTAAATAAAGATTAAAACAAAATTATGGAAAAATTTTTAATAATTATTGAAAAAACCAAAACAGGATTTTCTGCATATTCAGAAGATTATGCAGTTGCAACAACTGCAAAAACTTTATCAGAAATAAAAAAAAATATCATAGAAGCCTTAAATTTCTATTTTGAAACATTAGAAATAGACAAAATAATAACTAATGAAAATCTAAATTTAACCATCAATATCAACCAATTTTTTGAATATTATCCTTTTTTAAACATAGAAAAATTAGCGGAAATCATTAACAAAAAAGATTTGGAAGATTACAAAAATGGAAAAAATACAAATGAAGAAGACACCAAAAAAATATTAGTCCAATTATATAAATTTGGGCAAGAACTAAAAACACTAAGGTTTTAATAGAAAAATGCTTGCACACAAACAAAATCCAAAAACTTACCAAGCCATAAAGACTTGGCAAGTTTAGAAAAAATTAAAAATCCATCTCCACAAAAGCCAAATCAACAAGCGTTGTACTCATATCTTCTGCGTGTTCCCAAGGGTCAAAATTAGAAATTGGCTCAATAAAACGATAATTTTCTTTTTGATAATAATCCTTTATAAAATCCGCAGGAAATTGGTGAAAATAAATTTTTAGTTTTGAAAATTTGCTTTTGTATGGTGGTAAATCGTTTTCATTTTTTTTCTTTTTGCTTTTTTTTCTGTCAAATTTTTGACTTTCAATTTCTATATAAAAAATTTGTTGATTGGCATCATACACAAAGGTTTTTTTGATAAATCTTTCGTTTTCATTTTCATATTCATAACTTACACCATCATCTTCGTAATAACCCAAACGATATTCTCCTTCATTTGCATAATAAATATGCCATTCTAAGGTATTAGAAGGGTTTTCTTGCGTGTGTTGTGTGAGTGATTGCAACAAAAGCATTTCACCAGCACGAATATACACAGGAATTTTATTTTGAGGAATTTCTACAAAAATCTCTTGATTTCCTGCATTTTTTTCATCATTCCACATATTGTACCAAGTGCCTTTTGGCAAATAAATTTTGTGAATAGATTGGTTAGCAGTTACCGCACACACCAAAATACTTTGTCCAAAAAAATACTGATTTTGATAATTTCCTTCGTAAATTTTTGGGTCATTTGCATATTCAAATAAAAGACTTCTTTGAATTGGCATACCGTTTTGTGTTGCTTCATAAAAAGCACTATACAAATAAGGCAACAACCTATAACGCAAATTGATAAAATTACGTGCAATTTTATCAATTTGCGTTATAG
>JAAFIN010000171.1 GCA_013297825.1 Cytophagales bacterium | reverse complement strand
GTAATTACCACCTACGTCGTCAATGTGGTCAGTAGTAAGAATACGCCCACCAATTTCAGCAGAAATATCCCATTTGTCATTCAAACGGAAACGCACACCAACGCCCACAGGGAACGCAAGTTGGAAATTAGAATATACTTTAGCATATCCTTCTTTTCCTTGTCCTTCAGTGTGCAATGGACGCAAAGCAACCCAACCACCGCCCATACTTTCAGGAGCTTTTGCTTTTGGATTGTGGTAAAAACCAGCTATTCCACCAAAAATATAAGGATTCCAATAAGCACGACGATAAAAACGGTTAGGATTTTTGAACAATTCGTATTGTCCTACCACAGCAAGCTCAATAATATCATTGCGAAAATGCAAATTACGAGCATAACGTCCTACACTTGAAGGTGCATCTTTGCTTGCAGCAGTATTATCATTTCCTACCAAACGA
The DNA here is from genome assembly GCA_013297825.1 of Cytophagales bacterium. Classification (GTDB taxonomy): domain Bacteria; phylum Bacteroidota; class Bacteroidia; order Cytophagales; family Microscillaceae; genus JAAFIN01. The sequence goes on along the minus strand of JAAFIN010000171.1, from coordinate 11,069 downwards.
CCATAATTAAGACTTGCACGCACATACCAATGTTGTGTCATTTTGCGTGAAATCTGAATACCAAAATTAGGGCGTGTATGGTCTAATTTTGGGGCGACATATTGTTTTAGTGGGTTTAAATCACCAAAATAGTTGAAAGCATTTATTTGAGCACCTACAGACCAATATTTTTCAATGCGTTGGCTTGGTGGTGTTCTTCTGCCTCTTTGAGCTTCTACTTGAAAACTCAAGAAAAAGCATATTACAGCGGTTAGAAGTATTGTTTTTTTCATAGCAAATTTTTGTTTTTTGCGAGAATGATTGTATAAAGTGGTTTTAGTTAAAAGTTTTTAGATAAAAAACACCAAAAAAATAAAATAATTTATATTAAAATGTAAAACAAACTATTTTGAACACAATTTGTCTTATGAGTACAATGCAATTTAAGTAAAATATCTGCAAAAATAAAAATATTTTTTTGATTTTTTACATTTTTTTTTCTTTTATGTAAAAATAAAAATATTTTTTTTTAAAATATTGTAAAATATGAAAATATAACCTCTTTTTTTATGCTTTTTTTGCTAAAAAAGTATTTTTTTTCAAAATTTATATCAATTTTTAAGCCATTGTAAAAATTACTTATGTTTTATTTTTCATTTTTTTTTAAAACCAAAATAAAAACTATACTTATGTTCAAGAATTTAGCTTAATTATATACAAAAATTATTTTTTATTACCAAATTTTATTACCAAATTTCTTTTTTTTAACATTTTTCGTAAAAAAATCAAAAAACTTTTTTTATGAAAAAAAAAAATATATTTTAGTGATAAATTATGAATTATGAATTATAAATGAAACAGCCAAAGTCAAAAGCAGGATTTTTAGGATTTTAAGATTAACAGGATTTTTATTGAACTTTTTGAACCTTGAACTTTGAACCTTGAACTTTTTGAACCTTAAACTTTTTGAACTTTAAACTTTTGAACCTTAAACTTTTGAACCTTAAACTTTGAACCTTGAACTTTTGAACCTTAAACTTTAAACTTTAAACTTTCTTTTATGCGTTTCTTGCTTTTCATATTGTTTTTTATAGGTTTTTGTGCCAAAGAAATTTTGGGACAAGAGCGTTATATTGACAGTTTGAAAGCAGTTTATTCAAAAAATGAGAATATTTGGAGTGATAGTGCAAAAGTTGATTTTTTAAATCGTGTGTTTTTTCATTATGTATTTTCGCAATCTGATAGTGCGTATCTTTATAGCCAAAAAGTATTTAATTTGGCAAAAAAAATAGAATATCAAAAAGGATTGGCATTGTATTATAATAATTTGGGCATACTGCACAGGGTTGAAGGAAGTTTTGAAGATGGATTAGAAAGTATGATTTTATCCCTTAGCATCAACGAAAGGATAAAAGACAGTATTGGAATTGCTAATAATTATGTGAATATGGGCTTGATTTATCAAGCACAAAAAAAATATGATATTGCCCTTGAATATTACCAAAAATGCCTCACACTCAAAACCAAACGCAAAGATACAGTTGGTATGGCGTATTGTATGCGTGATATGGGAGGACTTTATATTCAACAAAAAAATTATCCAAAAGCCAAAGAAATTTTTGAAAAAGTAATTCAACTCAAAAGTCGTCCTCCTATTACTTTTGGAGCCATCAAAGATTTGGCGATAATTGCTTTTAATGAAAAAAATTATCAAAAATCAAAAGAATATTTGGAAAATTGTATTAGTGGAATGTTATTACACGACAAATTTAATGTTCCACAAGCATACATTCATTTGGCAAAAATCGCTCAAATTGAAAGAAAACCCAAAATTGCCATAGATTATTTTGATAATGCTTTGAAATATGCCATACAATACAAAAATAATCAGCAAGAAAAAGATACTTATTTTGAGTTATTTAATTTTTTTAAAATAGAAAGGGATTTTGAACGTGCTACTTTTTATTTGGAGGCTTATACAAGATTACAAGACAAAATTTTTAATGTAGAAACTACTACCCAACTTCACCGTATTCAAAATAATTATGCCCTCAAAAAACAAGAAACAAGGGCGAATTTATTAGAAAAAACCCAAGAAACCCAAAAAGAGCGCAACCGTTGGATTGCTTTTTTGGTGATGCTTGTTATTATGGCAGTTGTTATTTTTACACAAATTCTTTGGCAAAAAAATAAAACCAAAAAACACCTTATTCAATTATTGCAACAAAAAACACACGACTTAGAAGAAAAAAATGAAGAAATTAACCAACAAAAAGAAGAAATTTCTTCTTTTAATGATTCTCTTTCGCAACGTGTTGCAGAAAAAACGCAAGCATTAAGCGTAGCATTAGAAAATATTACTTCCCAAAATAAAGAATTAGAAAGATTTTCTTTTATTGTGTCGCACAATCTCAGCGCACCTGTCAAAAGATTTGTTGGATTATTAAGCATTGTAGAAAAAGAAAAAATCACATCAGACTTTAATAAAAATGTAATGCAAAGGTTGGAAGAAAATGCACAAGAATTGGATAATTTGATGCTTGATTTAGATAAAATTCTTTCTATAAAAGATGAAGCACAATTAGCCCAAAAAGAAAATGTTTTGGTTAAAAATGTCATCAATCAAACTATTTCACTTCTAAATAAAGAAATAGAACAAAGCAGAATAACTTTTCTTTCACACATCAACGAAAATCATTTTGTGTATGCAATAAGATATTATTTAGAAAATATTTTATTTAATATTTTGGAAAATGCCATCAAATTCAGAGATATTTCTCGTCATTCTGTGGTGCATATTTCACTACACGAAACCGAAAATGATACTAAAATTATTATACAAGACAATGGCGTAGGAATTGACTTAGAAAATGAAGATATTTATAAGGTGTTTGGGGTGTATCAACGTATGAATAATAAAACCGAAGGCAAAGGCTTGGGGCTTTATTTGGTAAAAACCCAAATGGAAACTATGAACGGAAAAATGGAAATTATTAGCCAAAAAGGGCAAGGTTCTACTTTTAGATTGGTTTTTCCAAAGAAATAAACTACCTGAAAAATAAAAAAATATGCGTTTTTTGGTTCTAATTTTTTTATAAAAATTATGATTAAATACTTAACAAAAAATTCATAAAAACTTCATCTAAAAAAACATATTAAATGCTTTTTGTTCATTAAATTTGGGTATTGAAAAACAAACAAAATGTTTTAATTTAAACCAAAAAAAAATATGGATTTTTTAGTTAATAATCCCATTACCCAAATGCCAGGAGATCATTTTTTGGGTTTTTACGCAATAATTATTATGAGTGTAATTTCTTTGAATGAAATTATAAAAAAACTCATCAAAGACGAAGACAAACCAAAAATAAAAAAAATGCCTGATTTCAGTGATGCAAATTCTGCCAAAGATGCAATGTATCAAATCTCTTATCTTAGAGATGGTAATGAGGGAATAAGCCAAATGATTTTATTAAAACTTATTCAAGAAGATTATTTGATACGCAATAACAAAGACTGTGATATTATAGAACAAAATCCTAATGCTCCTGCTATTACAAAGCTCAATTCTTTTGAATTGAGCTTTTTTTATTGCTTTTCGCAAGCCATTCATATTGGATTTGTTTTTGAAAATACAGCAGTAAAAAATGTAATTGAAGAACTAAGTAATCATTATGGAAAACAACTTGTTGATGAGGAACTTTTGATTTCAGAACTACAAAAGAAATACATTAACAAATTTGTTGATTGGTCTATTTGCATTGTTTTAATATTAGGAATTTATCGCCTTCCTTTTGAAGTAACAACAGGAAATATGTATTTTATTGGCTTGGTATTTATGGGAATGTTGGGAACAGCACTCATTTATGCACTTGGGAAAACGCAACAAATCACAGAAAGAGGCAAAAAATATCTTGAAGACCTTAGTCTTATATTTTCGCCTTTGAAAGAAAAAATAAAAATGGAGTATTTGTATTATAAATTCAGTGAAAAGATAAAAGTTGATTATTTTGATTATAAAGTTGAAGGAATAACTGAAATCTATTTACCTGTGTTAAGCATTTTTGGAATTTTAGAGTTTCTAAATATTGTTCATTATGATAAAATTGAAAAACATTCTAATCACAGTGGTTCAGAAACTTTAACTTTTAAATACAATAATTCTAAAAAAAGTGGTTCAAAAGTTCTTAGGTACAGAAGCTCTAATGATGTTGATTTGAGTGATTTTGCGGGATATTATGAGCATATAGGAAGTAGTAGCAGTAGTGATAGCAGTAGTGATAGCAGTAGCGATAGCAGTAGCGATAGTGGCAGTAGTAGTTGCAGTAGTTGTGGAGGTTGTGGTGGAGGTTGTGGCAGTTAAGGTTTAAAAGTTCAAGGTTCAAAAGTTCAAAGTTCAAAAGTTTAAGGTTCAAAGTTTAATTAAATCCTGTTAAGTAACCACACTAATTTAGTTTGCATTATAAAAATAGGGTATAAAACCCTATTTTATTGATATTTTATCGTTAAAAAATCAGTAGCGTTGGGTTTTATACCCAACGCCTTAAAGAAATGATAATATAAACTATTGTTCAATAAATATTAATTTGTCGGTTGTCTAAACCTATAAGGTTTTAAAAACCTTATAGGTTTAAACGAAAATAAATGATAATGTCAGACATTTTAACGTTTATTGAACACTATTTTAGCATTGATACTTAATCTTAAAATATTGTTCTAAAATCCTGTTAATCTTAAAATCCTAAAAATCTTGCTCAAAAATCGTAATAAAAAATTGTTTTTTCACACAAATAAACTAAATTTGAATATTAAAAAATAAGAAAAATTAAAATAGTTAAAACCAAAAAAAATATGGATTTTTTATTTAATAATCCGCTTACCCAAATGTCAGGGGCTATGTTTTTGGGTGTGTATGGAGGAATTATCGCAGGAACGATTTTTCTCAATGAAATAGGAAAACAATTTATCAAAGGAAAAAGCAAACAAAAAAAACTCAAAATGCCTGATTTGAGCAATACATATTCTGCTACAAGTTCTATGTACCAAATTGCTTACCTTAGAAAAGGCTCTGAAGGTGTAAGTGAAATGATTTTATTAAAACTTATCCAAGAGGATTATTTAAGACGTAACATAGAAGATGACGACCTCATAGAACAAAATCCTAATCCGCCTTCTATTAGTCTGTTAAGTTCGTTGGAATTGGAGGTTTTTGATTGCTTCACGCACCCACTTCGCATACAACACGCTTTTGAAACTGATATGGTTCAGAATGTAGTAAAAGAGGCAAGTAATCATTACGAAACACAACTTATCAATAATGGACTTCTTATTTCCCAAAAACAAAAAGAAAGTATCAATAATCTTGTTAATTTTTCTGCTTTGAGTGTTTTGGCATTGGGAACATATCGCCTTTCTATTGCACTGATGGCAGGAAAAAGCAATGTGTTTTTTTTGATACTAATGGCTATTTTGGGAACAGGAATTATATATCCACTTGGACGCACACAACGCATTACAGATGCAGGTAGAAAATATCTTCAAGACCTTCGTCTTGCATTTTCTTCTTTAAAAGAAAAAATCAAAACTGATTATTTAGACCACAAACTTGAAGGTGCAACCGCAGTATATTTGCCTGTGGTAAGTGTTTTTGGGCTTTCTACGCTTATACATACACCTGCCTACGGTGAGGTTGCTTCAAAATCAAATGACAATAGCCCAAGTACTTTTGGCTGTGGAAGCTCTTGCAGTAGTGGCGGTGATGGTGGAAGTAGTGGAGGCAGTGATGGGAGTAGTGGTTGTGGTGGCTGTGGAGGTGGTTGTGGTGGCGGTTGTGGAGGATAAAATTTAATGTTAAATGATGAATGTTAAATAATAAATGAAACAGCCAAAATTCAAAGTTTAAGTTTCAAAAAGTTTAATAAAATACTAAAAACATCAATTAAAACTTGACTGTTTAATCCTGCTCAAAATACTGTTGGCTGTTTCATTTATAATTCATAATTTTTTTCTCCACATCAAAAAAGCACCAAAAATTACACCAATCACAATGATAGAAATAGCAATTAAAGCAAAATTTTGCCAATAAAAAATTAGTTTTTTGGCTTGTTCAAGTTCTTTATTTTGTTGGGTAATGCGTTGATAAGTTTCTTTTTGGGCAGTTCCATATTGATTTTGGAGGTCGCCAAGACCATTGGCAGAAAGAAACAAAGAATCTTTGAGTTCTGCGTATTTTTGGTGATATTGATATGCCTGTTGAAAGTTTTTTTGGAGGGCATAACCTTGTGCAATTCCTCTAAAAGCATCTTTTTTAGCATCTTTTGCACCCAATTCTGTTGCCATTCTTAGCCCTCTTTTGTAATAAATGAGGCTTTGTTCTGCATCATTTTTCTTAAAATACATTTCCCCAATGGCATTTAAAGTATTTGCAACACCTTGTTTGTCGTTGATTTCTTCTTTTATTTTGAGTGATTTAGAAAGGTAATTAAAACCTGTTGTGTAATCTTCCATTTTGGCATACAAAGCACCAATATTATTCAACACCACAGACTCAAAATTGCGTTCTTTGAGCGTTTGGAAGATATTTAATGCTCTTTTGTAGGTTTCAAGGGCTTTTTCATTTTGGTTTAAATCGTCATAAACCGCTCCCAAATTAGTAAGTGCTTGTGCAATATTTGGCGTGTCTTGTTGTTTTTCGCTTAATTGTAAGGCTTGTTTAAAATAAATTTCTGCTTTGTCATTATTTCCTAATTTTTTATAAACTGTGCCAATATGACTTTGCAACGCCAAAAAAGGCTCATTAAGTTGTGCTTTTTCAGCGATTTTATTTGCTTCCAAATACGCATTTAATGATTTTTCATAAACTGCCTGATAAAAATATCCTGCCCCAAGATGCGTGAGCGTTTCCACTTGTAGTTCCTCGTCGTGTACTTTTTGAGAAAGTTCTAAGGCTTTTGTAAATGATTTTATTGCTTGTGTGTATTCACTTTGGTCAAAATGCACAAGTCCAAGCTCGTCCAATGTGTAAGCAATTTGTAAATCATTTCCAAGATTTTGGTATATTTTTAGGGCTTCTTCAAGGGAATTAAGGGCTTTTGCGTGAATTTTTTGTTGGTGATAAATTTCGCCCAAATTACGATAAGCATTAGCTTCAGCTTCTTGATATTTGGTTTGTTGGGCGATTTTGAGGGCATTTTTTGCGTGATTTTCTGCCTCTTGTGGTGCAATGTCACTAAGTTGCGTAGCAAGTCTATTAAGCACATTTGCCTTGTCGTTGGGGTCTTTGAGCGTATTGAGGATATTTTTGAGGCTATCCACTTCTTGGAGGGTTTTGTCTTGTTTTTGGTTGGGTGTTTGGGCAGAAATATAATTCTTATTCAAAAAAATAAAAATTATCAAAAGAATAAGAAACTTTTTTTTAAAAGAAAAAAATATTTTTTTCACAAAATAAAATATGGTATAAAAATGTGTTATAAATTTGGTGTAAATATATCATCAAAAACTTTTGGAGTGTTGAAAATCCTCCAAAAGTTAAAATACTATTAAAAAATCCAAATTAAATGTTTTTTTTGAAAAATGATATATTTTCTAAATAAAATTTAAAAAATATTTATTTAATATTACAAAAAATCAACTAAAAATTTAGTTATTATTAAAATAAAAAATCATAAAATAAACCACATATAAAATCTGGATTATTTTATGATTTTTTCTACTTTCTCCCTTGTGTCTTGTATTTAAAATTAAAAAAAATCAAAAAATAAAAATACCGCAGCATATTCTTTACGAACACCTTGAGCAGAGCCAATTATGATTCCATTTTTACGAACATCTCCATTATTTTCTATTTTACCAACAATAGAACCACTAATATGTACTGTTCCATCAAATTCCACAGCACCAACAGAAGAACCATTTTTGCGGATTGTACCACCATCTACTGAACCAACAGAAGAACCATTTTTGCGGATTGTGCCATCACTTTCAAATTTTCCTACAATTGAACCACTTATACGTATATCTCCATTATTTTCTATTGTAGCAATGGTTGAGCCATTTTTACGTATGTCTTGTGCTTGTATGTTGTAAAAACAAAATACAACAAATAGAAGAGATAAAATAACAAATTTTTTCATATTTTTTTTTATATAAAAGAGTAAATAATTAACAAATTTATAAAGTTTTTTTGATAAAATAAAATTTCAAAAGTTTTTTTTCCAAATAAAATTTACTTTTTCACAAAAAAACTGTCTATGAATACACAAACAAAATAATTTTTATAAAACTTGTATTTGACTTTTTGTGCTTAAACTTTTCCCTTACACCTTTTTCCTTTCTACAAAAATATGTCAGATTTTTTCAAATATAAATTATCTTTAGAAAATGATTTATTTCAAGATACATTTCAAAATGTATTTCAAAAACTAAGTCATCAGATTGATTTTGAAGAATTGGGAAAAGGGCGAAAAGGAAGCATTTTGGTCAATAAAAATAATGGAAATATTCCAATTGTAAGAACAACTACCAATTACCAAAAACCTGCACATATTTTTTCGGATTTGCACAATGAATTAGCACAAATCATCAAAAATACAGTTAATCATACTGAAAATACCCAATTTTTGGAATTGGATTTTAACAATGCAATGATTGAGATTTATGACCAAGATTATACCAAAATGGGCTATCATTCTGACCAATGTTTGGACTTGGAAAATAACTCGCATATTGCGCTTTTTTCGTGTTATGAACGCCCAGATGAACTTTTAGAAAAACATTTAAGAAAATTAAAAATCAAAAATAAAGCTACCAACGAAGAAACTGAATTGCTATTGGAACATAATACAGTGGTTGTATTTTCTTTAAAAACAAATACTTTATTTCAACACAAAATTATTTTAGAAAATACAAATTCAAAACCAAATTTAAACCCAAAAACAAACCCAACCAAAAATTCAATAATTGGAAATAATTGGTTGGGTATTACGTTTCGCACATCAAAAACTTTTATCCATTTTAAAGAAAATTTACCTTATTTTTCTGATGGTAATTTACTTGAAATTGCCACTGAAAACCAAAAAAAGGATTTTTTTATGCTAAAAGGGCAAGAAAATAATAATGTTGATTTTGTATATCCACATATCACTTATACATTTAGCGAGAGTGATTTAATGCCTAATGATTAACCTCTGATAATTCTGATTTTGTTTTTGGTTCGTGATTTTTGTTTTCTGACATGTGGTGTCTATAATTTCCCATAAAAAGCCTTGCATATATGCGTATAGTGGCTATTCCGTCCATTACAAAAGCAAAAGAAACCAACAAAGTAAGGATAATTTGGTCATCGTGAATATGCGTAAAAATCAAATCTTTTCCCAAAAAAGATGTAGTTATCGGAAAACCTGAAATACCCAACATCGCAAACAAAAAAAGCACGTGTTGCCAATGATAATGTTCTGCGTAACCGTGAAAAACTGTTAAATCTAATTTTTCGCCTTTTTGTTTCAACAACAAAAAACATACAAAACCCACCAAAGCAGCAATTACAATTCCTGAAAGATACAAAAATGTATGTTCAAATGTAAAACGCTCATTAAAAGAAACTGCCAAATCAATCCAAAAATGTGTCATCAATATACAACTCCACGCCAAAACCGCATTATTTCTTTCTGTAAAAGCCCTTATAATTGTCAAAAGTGCAATTCCACCAAAAAGAAAAGGCAATAATTTGGTAATTTCTGGAGAAATAAACACCTGAAAATACAACAAAAACCTTGATGTAATATAAAACAATATCAAAAACACAAAAACATAAATATTGCTTACGAATGAAATTTTACGTCCTACAAATTTTACAGGTTTCCAAAAAAATTTGTATAAAAAATAATCCAAATACCATTCTTTTATACTGAGCATATAAAAAGTGTATTTCATTTTTTTGAACATATTGTTAATTCTGCCTTTATATACTTTTTCGTGTTTTTCGGTATAATTATAAAATTGTTCGCTTATCAAATATGCGACCGCAGAAGGCGAAATCAACAACTGATATGTACGCAAAAAGGCATTTGCCATAAAATGAAATAATGCCAAATACTCTAATCCTAAGGCAATTTCTAAGAAAATAATCCCAATTTGTGAAGCTGATGAGTATGCAATTTGTCCTTTGGCTGATGGTTGCACCCTTGCAATGGCATTGGTCAAAACTGCGGTTATTACACCAATTACACCTACTAATATTTTTATAAACAAAAGATTTTCCCAAAAAGGGTGCGTTCTAAGCAACAAAAATGCTCCCATATGCACAGAAAGCGACCCATAAAATATTGCACTTGAAGGCGATGGTCCTTCCATAGCCCTTGCTATCCACGAAGAAAAAGGAAATTGTGCAGATTTTACCACACTTGCCAACAAAATAAACACTGCAATCGCAATGCCTAACGTGCTATGTTCTGCGAGTTGGGCTTTCAATAATAAAGTATTGTGAAGTTTGTCAAAAGTAATATTTTCGTGCCAAAGATGATGACTTAACCACATCACCAATATTAGCCCAACATCTCCCACACGATAAATTGAAAACACTTTTATTGCATTGGCAACAGGCAAGTATCTATCTCTATAAAATGCAATCAACAAAAACGAAGAAATCCCCAATATTTCCCAACCAACAAACATTATTTCAAAATTTCCTGCTAATATGACAATATTATATCCTAAAAAAAACAACAAAAGCCCATTAAAAAAACGTTTATAACCTTTTTCTAAATGCAAATAATACACACTATAAAACGTTACCAAACTCGTCAGCAACGAGCCTGTAAATAAATAAACTGCACTTACATAATCAAAATAAAAACTCAAAAAGAAAGTATAATTTCCTGAATGATAAATGGTTATTTCAGGTTCATTGATTTTTCCACCCAAAGCCCAATATCCTATCACGCCCAAAGTTACCAAACTGTGCAATATGGTAACCGTAAATGCAATAAATGCAATAGGTTTTTCGGAACGATAAGATGAAAATAACGTAATTATAAGTCCTAAAAATGGTAATAAAATCAGTAGGTAAATCATTATTGAAAGTTCAAAATTTA
>JAAFIN010000172.1 GCA_013297825.1 Cytophagales bacterium | reverse complement strand
GTGGTACGCAAGTTGAAAACTTGCCAAAAAGGCAGTTCCAAGTTATACTACGCTTAAAACTTGAAACAGAATAATATTTTGAATTTAGTACAAACTTGGAGGAGTGGGAAATTAAAATATTCAAAATTATCCAACTAATTTTTCAATCATTCCTAAGGTTATTTCTAAAAAAATAAAAAATAGATTTATTAAAATTGCTACATTAAGTACTTCTGCAAAAATAAAGTTATATTTAAAAAATTTAAAATCTATTAAAAATCCGTTTCAAATAACTGAAATACATTTTTTTTAAAATGGTTTGTAATAATTATTTTGCGTTGGTACTTAAAAGAAAAGTCTCACTTTATGTTATATCTCAAAAAAAATAAAATTTTTGCATTTATCTTGTTAATTAATGGAATTTACACTTCATGTGCTTATTTTGAAAATGACCTTGTTGAATCTTATTCCTTGAGTGATGCTTTGAAAAATCCTCAAAAGATTTATAGTTTGGTATTGGATGAGGACTCTATTTGTAAAATGGGAAATAAAGTAGATTTTACAAATTTGAAATCTTTTTGGTATTCCAATTATAAACGTCATTCCATAACGAAAAATACGTCATCTATAAGTTTACCTTGTGAAGATAATATGAATATGATGTATCATTGGAAAAATCTTGACAATATATATTTGGATTTAGGAGCACATCTTTATCTTCCTGTTGGTACCTCCGATTCTATTGTAAAAAAATACAAATTTTTTTTTGAGATATCAAGCAAAATTGAAAATCTACCTAAATTAAAAAATTTTGTCATATTTTGTGATAGATTAGGGAAAATTCCTAAAGAATTATCAAAATTAAAAAAAATAGTAGACTTGATACTAGTTTGTAAGCAAATAGATGGAACACTTGACCCTATATTTGAGTTATCAAATTTAAATAGATTAAGTATTCCATTCAAAGACTCTAAAGTAGATTTACATAAAAAGTTATTAAAATTACCAAAATTAAACTATCTGCGCTTAGATTGCTCTGATTTAGATGATTATTCTGTTTTAAATTCGCTTTTTTCATTTCCACATTTACTTATACAGATAGAAGATACACGAAGAGATGAGAAAGCTAAAAATAAAGATGAATGGATAAAAAAGTACAAAAAAATAAAGGCATCTTTACCTGATTTTAGGATACATTACTTAGGAAGTCAGGAATAAGTATGATTTTTAATGTTTTTTCTCCGTTGTTGGTGTTAGAAAAATGCTTTTACAACTGCAAAAATACCACAAAAACCTTTATAAAAACCTAATGCTTTTATAATTCCCAATGCTCACGTGCATTTTTCCACCAACAACTCATCAGCGAACAAGCCTCTGAAATGCGTTGTTGGTGACGAAAAATGCTTTTATATTTGTAATAATATTATCTTTTGTGCTTTTTTGGGTAGCAGATATATAATTGCAGTGTGCTTGCATTTTTCTAAACACACAACAACGGTACAGTTTTTTTCTCCGTTGTTGGTGTTAGAAAAATGCTTTTACAACTGCAAAAATACCACAAAACCCTTTATAAAAACCTAATGCTTTTATAATTCCCAATGCTCACGTGCATTTTTCCACCAACAACTCATCAGCGAACAAGCCTCTGAAATGCGTTGTTGGTGACGAAAAATGCTTTTATATTTGTAATAATATTATCTTTTGTGCTTTTTTGGGTAGCAGATATATAATTGCAGTGTGCTTGCATTTTTCTAAACACACAACAATGGTGCAGATTTTTTCGCTTGCTAACACCAACAAAGGACAAAACGGTGCAGATTTTTTCGCTTGCTAACACCAACAAAGGACAAACACACGTTTGAGACGGATTTTATCCAACTTGAAATTTGTTTTATTTTGCCCTATTTATTTGTATGCAAAATTTTATTTTGCTTACAATCTTGTTGCAAAGTTATGACTTGAAACAGTATATTATTTGGTTTTTGACATACTTGGAATAGTTGGGGGGGAAATTATTTACAAATTAGGACATCCTTCTTATAAATTTTTAAATTTCCGTCTTTTTTTACATAGACATAAAATACCATATGTGTGTTGTGTAACAAATATTCTGTTTTTATAAAACAACCTATTTTATACCAATTTTCTTTCTCAAATGTATCACATGCGAATATCATTTTTTTCACTTGTTTAAGTGAAGAATATCCATATTTGACATCTTCATATTCCAATGTGTATTTATAACTTATTGGTTTAGATTCATATTCCAATGGGACTTTATTTTTGATTTTAAAAACTTTTAGTTTTTCAATTCCAAATGGGCTTAAAGGTTGTGTTTTACAATAGATATAATCTTTTGTTAAAATATACTTAAAATTTTTATTAAAAATACAACTGTTTAATAAAATTATCAAACCAATTGAAATAATATAAATTATTTTACTCATTACCATCTTTTTTAACTCTTTTTGAGTTTTCCCCAACTATTCCAAGTATGCCAAAAACCAAATAATATACTGTTTCAAGTTTAGCGAAGCGTAACTTGGAACATTACATTATTGCAAGTTTTCAACTTGCGGTTTGCAAAGCAAACCTACTGCAATATCAAGGAAAGAAAATATTTTTGTGTGATTTGTGATTGTTTTTTGTGGTACGCAAGTTGAAAACTTGCCAAAAAGGCAGTTCCAAGTTACGCTACGCTTGAAAACTTGAAACAGAATGATATTTTGTAATATATCTCTATAATCATAAATCTTTAAGATATTTTCAGATTTATTTTAACTTTTAATTTATTTTTTAATTTTTTTTAAAAAATATCTTAAAGAAAATCTTAAAATAAGTGCAATAAAAAAATATCTTAAAATGCTGAAAGACCTACAAAGTTTTTAAAACTTTGTAGGTCTTTTTTTTTATTTTTTAAAATTACCTCAAAAAATACATATTTACTTTTGGCTTAATAGTAATTGGAATACTGCCTCCTGTCCCTTGTATGGGATAATTTATCACACGTGAAGTGGTGGTATAAAGTGTCATTTTGGTATCTGTGAGTTCTTTCACGTCATACACATCAGGCAAGGTCAAATCAACACCTACCAACAAAGGTTGGATTTGGGCAGGAAGTTGGCTCGCATCTAATTGTAATACAAAACCTGTAATTTTGAGTTTAGCACCATTTTCTTGAAATTCCCATCTACCACTTATAGGTTGATTATCAAGCCCTGTACCTGAAAAAGTATTATCACTTTTGAAAGTAAGTTTGACATTGGTAGCAGGTACATCAAATTTTAGAATACTTGCATCAAAATTAGGAATAATCAATGCAGGATTAGGTGATACATCATTATCTACATTTGCTTTGTCGCCTTTCCATTCTTTAGAAGTAAGAATTTGGCTATTGATTTCCGTTTGCGAAAGTGAAGCATCATTTTTTTTACAAGAAAATAATGTAAAAATGCTACATATTAGGTATAAGAAATATTGTTTTTTCATAAAAAATTAGTTTTTTTTATTGTAATGGTTAATTTTACGTATTAATTTTTACCCAAAGTTAATGCTTTTTTTAGGGAAAATGTAAATTCATTTTTATTTTTTTATGAAAAATGATGAAAAAATGATAAACTTTTAATGCAAGAGAAAAGCACAAAAATACAAAATAAACAAAATTTAAAGTTTATTTTTTGAAAAAAAATGAATTTCAATAAACTGAATTAGATTTTTTTTTGTTTGTGTGAGAAGAAAGCCCCCTAACCCCCAAAGGGGGAATTTTAACATCAAATAACTAAAAATAAGAATTTAAAAATTGGAATACAAAAAAATATATTTTTTCTACACCAAACTTTTCAATAAAAAACTCCCCCTTTGGGGGTTGGGGGGCTTTATATCCCAATGAACTCACTCCGCTCCGTCAATAAATATTTATACAAATATCGTTCTTTGTTGATTTGGGGAACAATATTTACCATTGTTTCCAATATATTTAGCATTGCACCTGCTCCCATTGTAAGATACGCTTTTGACCTCATAGAAGAAAGTATTGACATTTATCGCCTGCACGATGGTTTTCCTAACCAACAACGCATTTTATATGATATTTTTGCTTATAATGTACTTATTTATGGTATTTTGATACTTTTAATGGCAATATTGAGAGGAATATTTTTGTTTTTTATGCGTCAAACAATTATCGTAATGTCAAGGCACGTAGAATATGATATGAAAAACGAAATTTATGCACATTACCAAAAACTTCCTTTGGCTTTTTATCGCAAACATAATACAGGTGATTTAATGGCTCGTATTTCCGAAGATGTTAGTCAGGTGCGAATGTATGTAGGGCCTGCGATTATGTACGGAATAAATTTGGTTACATTGTCGGTAATGGTGATTGCGTTTATGTTTTATATAGATGTCAAACTTACGATTTATGCGTTGTTGCCTTTGCCTTTTTTGTCCATTAGCATTTATTTTGTGAGTAATATCATCAACAAACAATCTACCAAAATGCAAGAAAGTCTTTCAGGCTTATCTACATACGTACAAGAGGCATTTTCAGGTATTAGGGTAATAAAGGCATTTTCAAGAGAAAATGACAGCGTGCATAATTTTAATGCAGAAAGCCAAAATTACAGAAAACGAGCTATTGGACTTAATCGTGTGGAATCTTTGTTTTTTCCGTTGATGTTGGGTTTGATTGGATTAAGTAATTTGTTAATCGTGTATATTGGTGGGATTGAAGTAATGAATGGCATTATTACCAATGGTGTAATTGCTGAATTTATTATTTATGTCAATATGCTTACTTGGCCTTTTACTGCGATAGGTTGGATTACTTCAATGACACAACGTGCTGCTGCTTCGCAAACACGTATCAATGAATTTCTGAAAGAGCAATCTGATATTATTTCCCTTAAAAATATTACACCTGAAATTAAAGGACATATTATTTTTAAAAATGTATCTTTTACCTACAAAGAAACCAATATCAATGCTCTAAAAAATCTTTCTTTTGAGGTAAATGCAGGCGAAACATTGGCAATATTAGGCACAACAGGCTCAGGAAAAAGTACATTGGCTAATCTTACGCTTAGAATGTATGATGTAAGCGAGGGCGAAATATTGATAGATGGCGAAAATATCAAAAATTTTGATATTACGCACCTTCGCAAACATACAGGTTATGTGCCACAAGAGGTTTTTTTGTTTTCTGATACCATTTACAACAATGCAAAATTTGGGACTGATGATATTTCTGAAAATCAAATTATTGAAGCCACCAAAAATGCAGATTTGTATAAAAATATTATGGATTTTCCTGATAAATTTGAAACACGACTTGGAGAAAGAGGGATTACATTGTCAGGAGGTCAAAAACAACGCCTTTCTATTGCGAGGGCAATTATTCGCAATCCAAAAATATTAGTGCTTGATGACTGTCTTTCTGCGGTAGATACGCACACAGAGCATATTATTTTAGAAAATTTGGAAAATGTAATGAAAAATCGCACTTCTATTATTATCTCGCATCGTGTTTCTTCTGCCAAATTAGCCCAAAAAATTATTGTATTAGACGAAGGAAAAATCGTAGAACAAGGCACTCACGAAAGTCTTATGGCTAAAAATGGCACTTATAAAGAGCTTTATGATAAACAACTAAGTGAATGATAAATGATAAATGAAACAGCCATTTTATTACAACAAAAAAGGTTCAAAAACTCAAATTAAAATTTGAATTTTTGAATCTTTTTTTGATTTTTTATTTAAAAAAATTATTTTTTTAAATTTGGAATATCACAAGTAATTCTACCTGCGGTATTTGGATTTTCACTCAAAACAATTTTGGTAATAAGTGTAACTTCAGTTCCTATGGCTAATTTTGACAAATCACGCCAAGTTCCTCTATCTTGTTTGTCCCAACAACCACCTTTATTACTTGGAAGTTTGGCATCAGCAGGCACTCTTGCTGCAAGAGATTTATCAAAAGTAACCTCAAAATTATTGTTATTTCTTGCATAAACGGTAATGCGGTGTTGATACAATTTTTTGCCATTTTGCACCACACACTCACCTATGCGAGGTTCTTCTTGCACAGTGATTACAACACCATTTTTTTTTGCAAATTCTCTCCTTTGTGCAAAAAGATTATTCACACAAACCAAAAATAAAACGATTGAAAATAAGAGTTTGAAATTCATAAACATTAAAAATTGGATTTTTTTTATTTGTTGTTTTAATACTGCAAACACAAAACAGATATTACATTTTTTTGATTTATTTTCGTTTAAATTATTTTTTTTCAAAAACTTATTACTCTTTCAACCAACCGTATTTTTCTACCAATTTTCCTGCAACTTCTGGATTAACCATTTTTACAAAACGCTACTTGATGAAAAATTCCCATCAATGCATATTAAAAAATGTAAATATAGAATTATTTTTTAATTTTTAGTGAAAATTTGAACATATTGCTCAAATACAAAAATACGATTACGTTTGTATCCTGTTGTTTCTTTCAAAATACCGAGTTTTACAAAGTTTTTTGCCAAAATATTTGCAGTTTCTTCTGAACATTTAAGACATTCAGCAATTTCTGCAATATTCATAAATGGCGTTTTATACATTTGTAACACCAATTTTTGAGCATTTTGTATTTTTCGCCCTAAAGTTAATATATCTTGTTTTTCTATTTTTTCACGTAATTTTATAATTTCTTTGAATGTTTGTATTGCTTTTTGGCTAGTTTCTATGACACCTACCAAAAAAAATCGCAACCATTGCAAAAGATTATTTTGTGAGCGTACCACACTCAAATTGTCATAATAAAGCTGTCTATTTTGTTCAAAGAAATCAGACAAATACAAAGTTGGTTTATTTAATAATTTTTTTGAAACTAAATAAAGTGTAATCAACAAACGTCCTATTCTTCCATTTCCATCTAAAAAAGGGTGTATTGTTTCAAATTGATAATGAGCAATACCTATTTTGATAAGATGAGGCGTTAGTAAATCATCATCATTCAAAAAAATTTCTAAATCACTCATAAGTTCTGGCACTTCTTGATGATGTGGAGGTATAAATGACGCATCTGCGAGTGTAGCACCCCCAATCCAATTTTGGCTTATTCTAAACTCACCAGGCATTTTATATTCGCCTCTTACACCTTGCAAAAGTGTTGTATGGGTGTTTCTCAACAAACGATTTGAAAGTGGAAGTGTATTCAATTGTTCTATAGCTTGGTTCATAGATTCAATATAATTGTGTACTTCTTGCCAATCATTTCGTTTTTCAGGATTAAGTTCTTCTTTTTTTAATAATGCTTCTTCTATGCTTGTTTGTGTTCCTTCTATTTTGCTTGATTTGGTTGCTTCTTTGAGTATGTGCATTGTTATAAAAAAATCAATATCAGGAATAACCTGTGAAAGTCCATTTAATTCACCTAAATATCTATTTGCTTCACTCAAAAGTGTATTAAGTTGTGCGTCTGAAATCTCCCAAGTCTGGTGGATTTTTACAGGGCTAAAACTTTTGTAAGCAATTTGTTTGATAAATGTTCCTGATATAAATTTTGAAATATCCATATATTTTTTAATTTTTTGCAAATTTAATACAAAAACTTTGGATATAAAAATTTATATTCAGACTTAACGTTTAAAGTCCATATCATAAAAATTTATATTCAGACTTAATGCTTAAAATTCGTATTATAAAAATTTATATTCAGACTTAATGCTTAAAATCCTTATTGTAAAAATTTATATTCAGATTTTCAATAAAAAAGCACAATATTTTATTTCAATATTGTGCTTTTTTATTTTTAATTATTTAAAAAAATGTTATTCTTTCAACCAACCGTATTTTTCTACCAATTTTCCTGCAACTTCTGGATTAACCATTTTTACAAAACTATAGTAACCACGTCCATAATTTGTAGCATTTTTTCCCAAAATTTTTGTCATTTCTGCCTCACCTTTTGTAGCATATTGATGTAAAAACGCTCTAAATTTACGCAAATCACGCCTTGAAAGTGTCGCAGTTTCGTGATTAACGAGTACGCCTGTAACCGTTTGGCGTTGGTGAGCGTGCATTACGAGGGTTTTATCAGGGTGAAGTTCAAAATTTTCATCTTTGATGATGGTTTTTGTAACATTCAATAAAGTTTTTGTGGGTGCTGACTTGTCAGAGTGCGAAAAAGTCATATCATCAGCATATCTCGTGTAGGCAAAACCTAATTTTTCAGATAATTTTGTGAGGCGATTATCCAAACTCCAACAAATCAAATTGGTAAGTGCTGGCGAGGTACAAGCACCTTGTGGCAAATAACGCTCACCAATAGCTACAAAATATTTTTTGTTGTCCAAAGTCGCCCCAACACGCAACGCATCAGTACAAACCAACGCAAAAACACTTGACAAAGCACTACTATATCCCAAAGATTTAAAAAATCCTCTCACACGAGGAAATTTGACAGAAGGAAAAAAATCTTTGATGTCAATTCTGATAACAACTTCATTGTCCAAGTGAGGCGTAGCATTTTCTACAATGCTTCCGCCTTTCATAAATGCCTTTGCAGATGTATGAACAGGTATTTTTTCTAAAATATTAGTCAAAATCCAATCTTGAGCAATGCGTAAAGTCGTTTTTGGCGAAGAAATATTACGCACTCCGCCTTTTTTCTTAGGAATCTGAAAGCGATTATAATGGTCTATTGTGGCAGTTTGGCGGTGATATGCGAGCCATTGCCATTTTTGAGGGCTAAGATTAGATATTTCGCTCAATGCAACCAAATTATTGATTGCAGGCAAATTATATTTGGTTAAAAGCTCATAATTTGTATCTGAATAATCCAAACCTTGTGCAACATCACCCAAATATTTTGGATTTTCGGTTTTATCTCTTAAAATATTTTTCTTTCTTTCTTCTGCTTCTTTTGCCTTTTCTGCTTTTCTGATAATCCTTTGGGTACGCACACGTTCAATGCGTTGCTTGCGAATTTCCGCAATAATAACCGTTACGTCAGGAATATCTTTGATTTCTTGGCTAACTTTATAAATTTCAGTATTTATTTTTTCCAAATCCACAAGTCTTTGCTTCATCGTGTCCATTTCATCAGGCGTAATGCTTAGAAAACCAGCATTAAGCATTTCTTTCATTACAAAATACTCTTTGCCCATATTTTGGACTTCTTTGCGTAGTTTTTCTATGCGGTCGTAATCGTAGCTCATAAGAATAATTTGGAAGCCCCCTAACCCCCAAAGGGGGAATTTTCTAATTATATTTAGTTATAAAAATAATTAAAATTTGGCTTGGGTTTTTAAAAAATATTTTTGATTTGGAATGTATAAAAAAATTAAAAATTTACCCAAACTTAGTTTGTTTTTTTGAATTTGCAAAATTTTTTGCTAAAAAAACCGCTCTTTTTCTACAATTTTTTTAATTTTTGGTAAAATTTCTTTATTTTTTGGGAAATAGATTTTTTGGTAAATAATACATTTGATTTTATATTTTTCTTTATAATTTTTTTTAGAATAATCTTTGTGATTTTCTGTATAATTTTTATAAATTTTTTGTTTTTTTTCAAAATAATAGAATATTTGGCTAAAAAATTGTTCTATCTTTTTTTGATAAACAAAGTGCCTAATAATATACTGAAAATGCCCTTCATTGAAGCCTAAATTTTCGGATTTGAACAAAATTTTCTGCTCATTTTCAAAAATTTCTATAAAAAAAAATTCGCTTTCAGTATTTTTAATGGGTTTTTCAGCATACATACCAAAACGCAAAAAAGGGTATAAATCTACCATCAACAACGCAGGTATCAAAAACCATAGGCACAAAATTATCCCAAAGTAATAGCAAGCAATAATATTTTTTTTGAACATAAAAAAGATAATGAAGATATTTTATCAACTTAAATATATGAAATCGCTTGTATTTGTAACTATTATATTATTGGGACTTTTTACAAAAAATACGGATTTGTATGCACAAATGCAATCAAATCACGTTACTACTCTTTTGGAAACACTCCAAAATACAACCGACAACAGCACAAAAATACGCATAAATAACGAACTTTCACGTGAGCATTGTGAGGTAAATCCTCGTGAAGCACGTAGGTACGCAGAAGACGCATTTGCGATTGCTAAAAATACAAACGATAAAATAGGCGAAACCCACGCACTTTTGCATTTGGGAAAAGCGTATTTTTATCTTGGAAATTATGCACAAGCAAAAGGTTATTTTGTTTCTGCATTGGATTATTGCGAACTTTTTAAACTAAAATCCAGCGAAGCTGATGCTTTGAGAGGTATTGCGGATTCATTTTCTGCACTTTCAAGAGAGTTTTATGATAAAAATGAAATTGAAAAAGCAGAAGAAAACCAAAAATTGTATAAAATTTATTTGGATAAATATTATATGATTGCAGAAACATCTCCAAAAAATTACGCATCTACACGCAACACGCCAAGAAATGAGATTTTGCCAAGCAAAGAGGAAAAAAATATTATCACAAATTCAAACGAAGAACTTACAAAAGAGCAAAAAAATAAGATTTTGGAGGAAATCAAAAATAATGAAATGCCTCGTAATTTGGAAGCAATGACTATCGCAGAACGCAACGAAGAAATCAAACATCTTCGTTTTGAAAAACAAAAAAAAGACAGCCAAATTACAAAACTTATTCAAGAAAATGCGCACAAAGAAGAAACTTTAGAACGTCAAAATACAATACTTTTGGGTGGTGTAATTGGATTGATTGGATTAGTAATTGGGGGTTTGATTATTGCTGTTGGGCAATTTATCAATAAAAATAAAATTGCAAAATCACAGAAAAAAACCATTACTGAACAAAAAAATAAACTTAATAAACAAGAGATTTTGGTGCGTGAAAAAGAGGAAAATTTACGCAAAAAAGATGCAGAAATTTACAATCATCACAACGAAATAGACACACTCCACATTGAAAATCAAAGTGTAACCAATATCCTAAAAAATGAGTTTGTGCCACAAATTCATTCACTTTATACGCTTGCAAATGTAGTTCCTGCGAATATGGATTTATTAAAACAAAATGCTTTTCGCTTGAAAAATTTGGTTGATACCACAATCGCAGTACAAGAATTTGCAAAAAACAAACAAAATTTGGTGGTGCAAACGCAAAATGTGCAACAAGTAGCAGAAAGAGCAATTTCACATTTTGAGGAAATTTTTAAACAAAAAAATATTACCATCAAAAATAATATTCCTAATGACCTTACTGCTAATTTTGATGAAAAAGGTCTTGAAAATATTTTTGTAAATCTTTTGGAAAATGGCATAACATATTCTCCTGAAAACAGCCAAATTATTTTGGACGGAACTTTTTTAGAAAATGGTGTTGAAAATGGCATTTCAATTTCTCAACAGGATTTCGGAAAAAATATTCCAACAAATGACCAAAACCTGCTTTTTGACAAAAATAATGCTGTTCGTGCATCTGGTTGGGGTCTTGTGTATATAAAACTAATGGTTGAAGCCCAAAATGGCA
>JAAFIN010000170.1 GCA_013297825.1 Cytophagales bacterium | reverse complement strand
AAATCACAAAAAACCTATATTTTTTTTCTTAAAAAATGTTAAAAGGATTTAAGGAATGAATTAAAAATAAAATGGATACTTTTAAAAATAGGCATAAATGCCTATTCTATACATATTATTACGATTTTTTTATGTATAGAATAGGCATTTATGCCTGTGAAACGCCCAACATATCCACATTAAAATTTACACATTCCTAAGTAGGATTTTTAGGATTGCAGATAAGTTATGTTTTTTATAATTGTTGCCCAAAATATTGCTCTATTGCCCAAAATATGAGGTTCATTAGGCATTTTGTTCTTTGCTCTTTGGCATTTAGGAAAAAATGTGATATTTTTGACCACAAAAGATGCTGTTATTTCAAGAATTTTAAAACACACGCTTACACTTTTTTATGCTTTTACATCAACCTTCTGTTGAGATACTCAATCAAAATGGCAAAAATTCAATGGGTGAATTTTTAGGAATTGAATTTACCGAAATCGGAAAAGATTATCTCATAGCACGTATGCCTGTGGATAATCGCACAAAACAACCTTATGGCATACTACACGGTGGAGCGTCTGTGGTATTGGCGGAAACTGTGGGAAGTGTAGGGGCAAATTTGTGTGTGGATTTGACAAAATTTCGTTGCGTGGGGCTTGATATCAATGCCAACCACCTAAAATCTGTAAAAGAGGGTTTTATTTATGCCAAAGGCACGCCTATACACATAGGACGCACTACGCAAGTGTGGGAAATCAAAATTACCAACGAAAACAACGACCTTGTTTGCATAAGTCGCCTTACTGTTGCAGTGATTGGATATTAGACTTTTTTTTGAAAAAAAATATTTTCCAAAAAATAAAAATATTTGAAAATACCAAAATCCAAAACCAAACCATATAAAATTTGGTGTAAAATGTAGTATTTTCCTGCAATGGAATTTTTACATTTTTTATTTTGAAATCATTTGGCGAAATTTTTTCTAAAATATTGCCTTGATGGTCAATCACAGATGCAAAACCATTGTAAGTGCTTTTGAGCATATATTTATTGGTTTCTATGCAACGCAATCTACAAATATCAAGGTATTGCTGGCGTGCAAAATCATCTTTAAAAAATCCTTCGCTTGCAATCATTGCAATAAAATTGCTTTTTTGATTTGCTTGTTGTCCAATGGTCAAAAAGCTGTTGATAGCTTCATAACAAATAAAATTTGAAACTTTTAAGCTATTATTTTCAAAGATATTGGTGGTAAGATTTTCTTTTTGATAAGGTGATTTTCCAAAAATAAATGTCAAATAATCAGGCACAAATTCTGCGATTGGTACAAGTGATTTTTTAATTTTTATGTTGGAAGTGTCTTTTGTGATGTGAATTGAACTATTGTAGGCTTTGTAATAGATATTTGTTTTTTCGTCTTTTTGGCTTTGGGTGGTGTCGGTTGATTTTTTATGTAAAATACTACCAATGATAAAATTTAATTTTGGGTGTTTTTCAGTAATTTCTTTTGCTTTCTGGTGTCCTAAATGTGTGTCAAATGAAGAAAACCAAATTTTTGTAAAAAATATTTCAGGTAAAATCACAAATCTTGTGTTTTTGGTAATTTCTTTATTTAAAACAGGCAAAAGCATATCAAATTTAGTATTATCATCTTTTTTATCAAATTTTGGACTAAGTTGTGCTAATATTATTTCCGCATTTTTTTCTTTTGAAATTTTATTTTTTGGAAAACTAAAAGGCAAAAATATTAGAAAAACACAAAATAAAACCTTAAAAAAAAGCCTTTTTCTCCCCTCTCCTTCGGAGAGGGGCAGGGGGTGAGGCGTATTGTTTATTAAAAATCCAATCCCCAAAATCCAAGCACTTCCCCCCAAAACACCTACAAAACTATACCATTGAATATACGCAGGACGACTTGCAAACACATTGCCAAGCGTGAGCCAAGCCCACCCAAAATCCCAAAAATGGTGTAAATATTCCAAACTCAACCAAAAAATTATAAGCGAAAACGCACCTATATTTTTGTTAGTTTTGGATTGCACCCACAATGCCCCAAAAACAACGATTGCATAAAAAAATGTATTGAGAAAATACGTTAAAATTGCTTTCAAAAAATGTGAATATGCAAGCCAATACGTTACAATTACATTCCAAGAAAGCAACATCAAAAAAATAAAAGTGCATTTCTGCCAAGTTGTGATATTTTCTTTTTGGAAAAAATGAAAAAATAGCCCAAAACTCAAAAATATACAAAAAGGCTCAAACCAATAAGAAACAAAAATGCTCAGAATGAATGAGAGGGAAATGAGAAAATTCATAAAGGTTTTTATTGCTTATTGGTTTTAAAAAAATGGTTTGTAGTGTTCAATAAACGTTAAAATGTCTGACATTATCATTTATTTTCGTTTAAACCTATAAGGTTTTAAAAACCTTATAGGTTTAGACAACCGACAAATTAATATTTATTGAACACTATTTTCCTCAAAAAAATGGTTTTAAAAGTAATCAAAGTATTTTTTTTGACTTTTCCGCAGTTCCCAGTATTCTTTGTTAATGTTTGAAAAAAGAATTTTATAATCACAAAAATAAAACAAAATATTACAATAAAATTAATTTTAAAAGATTTTTATTATCTCATATCCCCAAAATATTCTTCTTAATTCCCCCAAAAAATTCATTTATTTTTTAAAAAAACCAAATATTTTTTTAATATTGCAGAAAAATATACTTTTTTATTAAAAAAATATCCTTATGAAATTTTCCACAAAAGCTCTACACGCAGGCATAGAACCTGACCCAAGCACAGGGGCAATTATGACCCCTATTTTTCAAACTTCTACCTACGTGCAGGAAGGCATTGGCAAACACAAAGGTTATGAATATGCACGCACCCAAAACCCTACACGCTCGGTATTGGAAAAAAATATCGCAGCGTTAGAAAATGGAAAATTTGGGCTTTGTTTTGCCTCTGGAATGGCTGCAACTGATACCATTTTGCGTACTTTACGTCCCAATGACGAGATAATAGCGTGTGATGATATGTATGGAGGCACTTATCGCATTATGACAAAAGTATTTGAGCTTTGGGGAATAAAAGTGCATTTTGTGGATATGCAAAAACCTGAAAATATTGCTTCATACATCAATCCAAACACAAAACTTGTTTGGGTTGAAACGCCTACTAACCCACTTCTCAACTTAATAGACATCGCAGAGATTGCTAAAATTACCAAAAAACACAATATTTTGCTTTGTGTAGATAATACTTTTGCAACGCCTTATCTCCAAAATCCTTTGGATTTGGGGGCTGACATCGTAATGCACTCTATGACCAAATATCTTGGCGGACACTCTGACGTGGTAATGGGTGCAGTGATTACAAGCAATGAGGAGCTTTATAAAAATTTGGCATTTATCCAAAATTCTTGTGGTGCAATTCCAAGCCCTAATGATTGTTTTTTGATGTTGAGAGGCATCAAAACCCTTGCAGTGCGTATGGACAGACACGGAGAAAATGGCAAAAAAATAGCGGAATATCTAAAATCTCACCCAAAAGTAGATAAAGTTTATTGGATTGGTTTGGAAACACACCCTAATCATCACATTGCTTTGAAACAAATGCGTGGTTTTGGCGGAATGGTGTCTTTTACGTTCAAAGGTGATGATATGCAACAAGCAATCAAAACAATGGAAAGTTTTAATATTTTTTCGTTAGGTGAATCTTTGGGTGGTGTGGAATCGCTTTGTACGCACCCTGCCACAATGACACACGCAAGTATTCCCAAAGAACAACGCGAGGCAAGAGGCTTGAAAGATACCCTTATTCGCCTAAGTGTTGGGATTGAAGATGCAGAGGATTTGTTAGAGGATTTGGCACAAGCAATTGGATAAAAAAGTTCAGGGTTTAAAGTTTGATAAAAACAGCCATTTAATTCATTTATGACTGTTTTATGTAAAGCACAGGCATTTATACTTGTGCAAAATCAAATAAATTGATAGATTTTTCAAAAAAATAGTCTGTACCTTAATTTATGAAGGTTTGACTATTTTTTTATTTTTAAACTTTGAACCTTGAACTTTTGAACTTTAAACCTTGAACTTTTTTAACAAACCTGATATTCTGGCAAACCCACCAATGCGATTGCTATTTGACGAATATTGGAGGCGTTTTCAAGGTATTTATCAATATTTTTTGGGGAATAAGGCAACAAAAAGGAAATTAGTTTTTGTTTGGCATCTGTGGGATTGGAGGCATACTTTTCAATAGTTGTCCAATTAAAATTTGCTTTTAATTTGCGAATGTTACCAACATCAAAACTCTTATTTCCTGCATCAAATTCGCCTTTTGCTTGCGTGTCCAATTCGTCCATACTATAAAGCACATTGCCCAAACGCAACCTTAACAACAGCGTGCTACTATCAATCCACGTTTTGCCACCTGCCCAACCTGCGACATTGGGCGGATAAAGCAATGTTTGCCCTAATATTTTTTGAACAGCCAAAAGACTTTTTTTATTTTCAAAACTAATATCAAATTGGCGTGTAAGATTACACAAAAATTCAATAGGAGATTTTACTTTATTTGCTTTATTTTTTTGGTCATAAAACCATTTTTGAGTAAAAATATAATACAATAATTTTTCTGTATCATATCCATTTTCAAAATAATATTTGGATAATTCCGCTAAAATATCATTAGGAATTGGATTTATTTCATTTACAAAAAACTTATAAATTTTTTTTACCAAAAACTCTGACGTTTCTTTTTTTTCCAAAATCATTTTGATAATATCTTCGCCTTTCCAATTTCCTTTTTTACCAAAAAAAGTTTTTTCGCCTGTGTCGTGTTGGCGTTCTTTGAACACAAAATCTCCCATCAAAAATCCCCAACCTGTAAAAGCTCTTGCAGATTCTTTGATGTCTTTTTCGGTATAATTGCCACGTCCAAGTGTGAAAAGCTCTAATAATTCACGTGCAAAATTTTCATTAGGACTATTTTTTCTATTTTGTTGATTGTTGAGATAAGCAAGTATTGCAGGAGTTTTGGAGATGGCAAGCAACAAATCGCCAAATTTTCCCATACCTTTTTCTTTCAGAGTATTGATGTATTGCGTGGCGTGTTCATACATTTTGGGCTGACAAGCAAAATGTCCGTGCCAAAAAAAAGCCAATTTTTCACGCATTTGTGCTTTTGTGTACATCATTTCATTCAACCATTCCGCATTAAGCCCACGAATAGCTTGTCTATTTTCTTTGACAATTTCCTTACGGTTTTCTCTGGAAGTTGCCTCCATTTTATCCTGTGGGGCATTTTCTTCTACTTTTTCTTTGATAGGCGTAAAATTTTTACTTTCTTCAAAAAGTATTTTTACGACATTTTCAGTATTTTTTTCTGAAAAACGCGCAATATCTGCAATGGTAAAACCAAAGGTTGCACGTTGAATGAGGTGTTGGAGGTCAGAAATATTCATAAAAATTTTTTAGAAAAAAATAATTTTTCAATGTTTTTGTTTTTATGACTTCGTTTTTCTGAAAAGGTTTAAATGAATGATGAATGATAAATGAAACAGCCAAATGCAATGGTAAATTGTGAATGGTAAATAAAAAAGCCATTAAAATCCTGTTTCAAAAGGCTGTTTAATCCTGCTCATCTTAAAATCCTGGAAATCCTGTTTAAAAAGGCTGTTTAATCCTGCTCATCTTAAAATCCTGGAAATCCTGTTTAAAAAGGCTGTTTAATCCTGCTCATCTTAAAATCCTGGAAATCCTGTTTAAAAAGGCTGTTTAATTCATAATTTATAATTCATCATTGTAAAAAATAACCTTTTATAAAACTCAAAATTCCAATAGAAACAGGCATAAAAGCCAAAATTAGCACATAAAAAAATTCTTGAACAGGAAATTTTTTAGCAAGATTATAATATTCTAAGGTCATCTCATAATCCATATTATCCGCTTCATCAGGAAAATCATTGCAAAGTTGTTGGTATTCTTTTTCTAATGCGTCATAAATAAGATTGCCTTTTTTACGTAATTTTTTAAATAAAAGAAAATGTGCAAATAATTGTAATGCACTTGCCAAACTTGAAATGGCAATCATTCCCATAAAAAACACAAAATAAAATTGGGAAATTGGCATAAAACACATCAAAAACGCAATAATAAATCCTGTACTCAATCTGTGAAAAGTTTGGGCAGGTAAGCGTTCAGATATTTGATTAAGATATTGTGTAATGTGTTGTAATTCGTCCCAATATGCACTGGCACGATACATAATGCCTGTTTCGGTAAGGTGATAATTGCCAATGTTCATATTTTTGGAAAGAATTAAAGTGTTTTTTGTATAAAGATACATTTTTCTCCCCAAAAGTAATCATTTTTTAAAAAATTTTTTCAAAAAAATTAAAAAAAATGGTTCTCTGACAATTTTTGTGGAAGAATAATGTAACACACTTTTAGTGTGTGAAATCATAGTTAAATAAGGCTTTGACAAAGACACACACTAAAAGTGTGTGCTACAAAATATCGTTTTTTCTTTTTCCACAAAAATTGTCAGACAACCAAAAAAATGACGAAAAAATTATGAAAAAAAATATTTACACAACAATCTTTATTTTCTTTTGTTTGAGATTTTTGCACAACCAAAAAAATATTTTCTGCTATTTTTCAAAAAAATATCACAAAATATTTTTTTTTGTTTTAATTTTGCAAACGATTGCATAAAGCATTTCACAAAATATTATACTAAAAAATTCAAAATAACATTTTTTTATCTAAATTTTTTACCTAAAATTTTCATAATCCTCCATCACCACAAAATCCTAAAATATTATGACAAGACATGAAGACTTTGTATTACCTGTTGGTACAGCATTAGACCGTTTTATTAGCAGACACCAAGAACAATTCCCTTATGCGACAGGCGAACTTTCCCAACTTTTGAGAGATATTGCACTTGCAGGCAAAATTGTGAATCGTGAAATCAATAGGGCTGGACTTCTGAACATCACAGGAAATTTTGGCAATCAAAATATACAAGGTGAAGAACAACAAAAACTTGATGTAATAGCCAATGTGCGTTTTATTCGTGCTTTGCGTAATGGGGGAGAGGTGTGTGGAATTATCTCTGAAGAAGAAGACGAACTTATAGACACAGGCAATATGGAAGGAAAATATGTGGTTGCGATTGACCCATTAGATGGTTCTTCCAATATTGATGTGAATGTTTCTATTGGTACTATTTTTTCAATTTATAGGCGTACTTCGCCTGTTGGTACGCCTGTAACGTGGCAAGATTTTCAACAATATGGCACCAAGCAAGTAGCATCTGGTTATTTGTTGTATGGTTCATCTACAATGTTGGTTTATACCACAGGACACGGTGTAAATGGTTTTACATACGAACCGTCATTAGGTGAGTTTATTCTTTCACACGCAGATATGAAAATGCCAAAAGATGCCAAAAGTTATTCGGTAAATGAAGGAAATTATTATGATTTTCCTGAGGAAGTAAGAGAATATTTGGATAATTGCAAAAAAAATCGTTTTTCTGCACGTTATATTGGTTCTTTGGTGGCTGATTTTCACCGAAATTTATTAAAAGGTGGCATTTATCTTTATCCCCCAACTCAAAAAGCTCCAGAAGGCAAACTTCGCCTAATGTATGAAGCTCACGCACTTGCGTTTATTGCAGAGCAAGCAGGCGGAAAAGCTACTGATGGCAAACGTAGAATTTTGGATATTTTACCAAGTTCTTTGCACCAAAGAGTGCCTTTGTATATTGGTTCTGAAAATATGGTAATTGAAATTATGGAACTTTTGAAAGAAAAAGTGCTTGTGTAAATGTTGGATGATGAATGATGAATGAAAACAGCCAAAAAGCACTAAGAAACAGGAAATAAATAAAATACGACTTTGGTAATTTTTCAAAAAAGTGGTCAGACCTTCGTAAACTACGGTACAGACCATTTTTTTGAAAAATGTTTAAAAACAAATTAGTAAGTTATTTAATTTTCGTTCCTAAGAAACAAATTAAAAATAAAATGGATATTTTTAAAAATAGGCATAAATGCCTATTCTATACATATTTTTGTACTTTTATGTATAACACGGGCATTTATGCCTGTGAATCATCAAACATATCCACATTAAAATTTACATATTCCTAAAAACAAAAAAAGCTAAAAATATTAAATTTTTAGCTTTTTTTATTTATTTTTCAAAAAAGAAAAGAACAAGAGAATTAACCTCTTGCGATAAGGTCAGCAACTCTATTTGAGTAACCAGCTTCGTTATCATACCAACCTACTACTTTTACCAAATTACCATTTGCAGAAGTAAGTTTTGAGTCAAAAATACAAGAGTGTGGATTTCCAATAATATCCACAGACACGATTTCGTCTTCTGTATATTCCAAAATACCTTTTAATGTTGTTTCAGATGCTTTTTTCATTGCTTCGTTGATTTCTTGAACAGTAACATCACGTTTCAAAACCACTGTAAAATCAGTCAAAGAACCATCTGGCGTAGGAACACGCATTGCGTTTCCGTCCAATTTACCTTTTAAGTGTGGCAATACCAAACCTACTGCTTTTGCAGCACCTGTAGAAGTTGGCACGATAGACACCGCTCCAGACCTTGCTCTACGCAAATCACTGTGAGGTGCATCTTGCAAACGTTGGTCAGCAGTATAAGCGTGAATTGTAGTGATATAACCTTTTTCAATACCAAATGCTTCGTCCAAAACTTTTGCCATAGGAGCAAGGCAATTAGTTGTGCAAGACGCATTAGAGATAATAGTTTCCGCACCTGTAAGAATATGGTCATTTACACCCAAAACTACGGTTGTAATATCACCTTTTGCAGGAGCAGAGATAATTACTTTTTTTGCACCAGCTTTCAAGTGTCCGCCAGCACCAGCTTCATCTACAAAACGTCCTGTGCTTTCCAATACAGTATGAATATTCAAAGACGCCCAAGGAAGATTAGCAGGTTCTTTTTCTGCATATACACGAATGGCTTTGCCATTGATGATAAGATTTTCTTTGTCAAAACCCACTTGTCCATTAAATCTGCCATGCACAGAGTCATATTTAAGAAGGTGTGCTAATGTAGCGGTGTCAGTCAAATCATTGATAGCGACTACATCTACATTTTCTTTTTGTAATAATGCACGGAAAGCGATTCTTCCTATGCGACCAAATCCATTAATTGCAACGTTGATTTTTGCCATTTTGCCAAAAAAAATATTTTTTTTAGAAATTTATCAAAGAAATCTTTGAAAAGAAATTTATGTGTTTTACTTGCTATTTTTTGTTTTTTACCAAACAACAAAATAGACGGTGCAAATATAATTTTTTTTGTAAATATTTAATACAATTTATTCAGTATTCTTTGAAATATTTATTTTTCGCCTTTTATCCAATTCATTGCTTCTTCTTCTTTTTCAAATACGACCCAATCAATATTACTGAATTTGTGTTCTTCTATAGTTTGAAGAATAGATATTTGCGGAAAAAGTTGCTCACTTGCTACCAAAGCACCTTTTTTTACACCATTTTTTTCATAAATGGGAAACATCTCAGTTACTAACCATATTTGTAAATCAGGTGTGATAGAAACATCAAAATTTTTAAAATTGATAAGGATATTTTTGGGAGGATTTTCTTCCAAATGTTTTGTAAAATGGATTTCTTCTTCTTGATAAGTGGATTCCAACAAAAAAGTAGTTTTTTCTGTCCAATATTGTGCTAATGTGGAGGTTACATCATCAAAAAAAAGGCTTTGATATTCATTTTCAAAAATTTTTTTCATAAGATATTAAAAAGTGATAAAAATATAATTCATTAAAAAGTAAAAATTGCACAAAAGTAATAAAAAAAATAAATAATGAACTTTTTTTTAATTTCATTTTAAAAAATCATAAAATTGAATAAATGTTTATAATCAAAATATATATTGTTGATTTTTTTATCATTATTTATCTAAAATATTATTTTTTATTTTTATGCAAAAAAAAAGATTTTTACAAAAATGTAAAAATCTTTTTTTGTTTTTGTAATTTTTTTGTGTTAAAAAAATTACTTTTTCTTATTTTCTTCTAAAATTTTAATAAGTTTTTCAGCATCAGCAAGGTCTTGCAATCTCCCAGCTTTTTGTTTGATTTGTATTAAATCTTCAACACTCAAAAAGTTAATAATCGTTTTTTCGTGTTCAAATACAATACGACTTTCAAAGCAAGTTTCAAAATTACCACCTTCTATATCCATAAGAATATCAATTCTGTACGGTTCATATCCAAGTTGTATAATATTTTCAGCTTGTAAAAAATCTTCTTCTTTTAAACCCAAAGAACCAAAACCAAACGCTTGGATTGCTTTTAATAAATTTTGAGCGTTATCAGGTTGTAACAAAATCCAAAAATCAATATCTTTGGTATAACGTGGATAACCATGAAAATTAACCGCATAACCACCTATTACCAAATATTTAACTTGATACTCGTTTAGCAATGCTATAAACTCTCTGAAATTGTTGTCCAATATCATATTTTTGACTGTTTACCTCTTGACGGATTTGTTCCAAATTTATAAGGCGATTTGTTTCAGATGTAGCAATCCAATAAAGTAAATTGCTATTATCTTCTCCTTTTTTTACAATTTTTACAATTTTTTCCATACACAAAACTAATATATTTTTTAAAGAATTCAAAAAAAATATGTTTTTAAAACTTCATTTTTACCCCAAATTGTTGCAAAATCTGATAAGAACGCACCGAAAAATAAAGGCTTACGCTTTGGTCATCTTGAAAATTGTATTGGAATGAAGGCGAGAAAAATACACCCCAATTTTTATCCAACGCATAATGAAATTGCAAACCTGATTGTATAAATGCTTGATTTTGAGGCAATAAATCTTTTTGATAGCTTTCTTTTGTATCAATATGCACCTGCCTAAATCCAAAACCTGCTTGTCCAACCACCGAAAAACGCCCAAAATGTTGTTTGTAACTCACACCTGCCTCAAAACCCAACATTCCATACAGCAAATATTGTTTTGAGGTTTTTATATTTGGGTTTATGTTGATTTGTGTGCCTGAAATTTGGGTTATTTCATAATTATTGGTGTTATAAGAAACTGCGTCATAATCAAAAGTTAGTTTGCGACCTTGCAAATGTACGCCACCATACACACCCCAATTTCTGCCAAAATTACGTTCTACACGCAAACCTAATTGCCAACCACCATTTTCTTCGGTCAAAAAACCGCTTTTTGCAATTCTGCTCACAAAAATTGTATCATTTCTGTAAGGTGTTACAGTTTTATGATTACTTAAAATACTTGCTGAAATCTGCAATTCCCATTTTTTGATGTATGGTGTTTTGATTTTTAGGGAAGTGTCTATTTGCACAACAGCCAGCCCCCCAGCCCCCGAAGGGGGAGTAAATAGCCCTTTAATTCCTGAAAGTGGTATTAAATTATTTTTTTCTGAATTTTCTTTTGAAATAATATTACTTTTTGATGAATTTTCTTTTGAAACAACATTATTTTTTTCTGAATTTTCAGGATTTTTATTTTCATTTTTTCCTAAATCTTTATCAGAAATAGTATTATTTTTTGATGAATTTTCAGAATTTTTATTTTCATTTTTTCCTAAATTT
>JAAFIN010000017.1:29690-35322 GCA_013297825.1 Cytophagales bacterium | reverse complement strand
TTTCGGTAAAAAAAGTTTTGATTTTTGGGTTTCGCATTTTTATTTTATTTAATTTTTGATTTTTTTAATTTTTAATCTATACTAAAATCAAAATCTTCCAAATTAAAATCAAATTTTTTCCAATCAATTTTTTCTGAACTCAAATCCAAAGTAAGATGTTCCAAACTTTCATTTTTTAATAGATAATTTTTGATTTCTTCTACATTTCCATTATCATAATTATACGCATTTAATAGCTTTTTTGGTATATTTTTGATAGGATTTCCTGCCAAATAAATATTTGTTAGTTCAGAAAATTGTTCCAAAAAAGGCAAAGAAATTTCTTTGATTTTGTTATTTTCCAACATCAAATATTCAATATTACACAGATTTTGAAGCATAGAAACATCTTCAATTTGGTTATCATCAAACCAAATTCCCTCTAAATTTTCCAAAAATTGAAGCACCGAAATATCTTTTATTTGATTTTCTACAAAATGTATTTCTTTGAGCTTTTTTAATTCCTTAATGCTTGAAATATCGTTTATTATATTTTTATCAAAATAAATTTCCTCCAAGTTTGTAAGCTCTTTGAGTATAGAAATACTTTGAATTTGATTGTAACCCAAATACAATATTTTTAAATTTTCAAGGTTTTTAAGGGGTAAAATATTGTTTATTTTATTTTCATTTAGTATCAATTCTTCCAAACTTTCTAATCTTTGTAAAGGCAAAATATCCACAATTTTATTATAACTCAAATCCAATTTTTTTACACATTGGAGGTTTTGGAGAGGCGACAAATCACTAATATTATTTTCTGTTAAATCAATTTTCTGCAAATCAAGCATATTTTGAAGCACCGAAATATTTTCAATTTGATTGTAGCCCAAAGATATTTTTGATATATTTTTTAGATTTTGAAGTGCAGAAATATCTGTGATTTTATCATTGTTACTTAAATCTAATTTTTGTAAATTATGTAAATTTTTGAGGGGCGAAATATCAAAAATCTCATTAGAACTCAAAGTTAAAATTTGCAAATTGTACAGATTTTTGAGTGGTAAAATATCCTCAATGTTATTACCGTGCAAATCCAAATCTTCTAAATCAAATAATAATTTTAAGGGCGAAATATCAGAAACATCATCATTTTTGAGGCTCAATATTTTTAGTTTAGAAAGATTTTTTAATGCAGAAATATCTTTTAAATCATTTGTTTGGAGATTTAATTCTTCCAAAAATGTTAGATTTTTGAGTGGAGAAATATCTTTGATGTCATTGATAGATAAATTTATTTTTTGTAAAAATATCAAATTTTTAATTGGAGAAATATCTTTAATATTGTTTTTTACCAAATTTAATATTTCCAAACATTTAAAATCTTTAAGAAAATTGATATTTTCTAATTCGCAATTTGATAAATTCAGTCCAATTATGTTTTGCTGTTCATCAAGCAAATAATATTTTGTTTTATCATATTTAATGCTTAAAATATTTTCTACAACATCTTCAATGTTTTGGGTTTCTTCTAATTGAAAACCTAATTTTTTTTCTAATTCAGTGATTTCTTGGATTTTTTGCATAAATTTTAGTTCTTATATTTATTTTTTTAATACGTACCAACAAATTTATATTTTATTGGGGTATAAAAATCATTATTTAATTTGTGGTTTTGTGCAAATACAAACAAAATTAACCAAAGTTAATGTTTTTCTTTTGATTTTAAATCAATTTTGCAACATAAAAATACAACCATTTATTTTTTTATACCTTAATTCAATTTTTAGACACTTTTTAGAAAACTTTGGAAACTTTTTTTATAATAAAAGTTTTTAAAGTTTCTTAAAAGTTTTTTTTGTTGTAAATTTGCAAATATTTTAAAAATGTGATTTTTTATTTTAAATAATTTCTTTTAAAAATTATCATTCAAAACGCTTTAAAACGATTTTTTGAAAAATTTAAAACTTTTTTTGAAAAAAAATGTTACTAAAATGTAATTTTATTGTAAAAATTATTACTAAAATATAATAATGTAAAAATTATTTTCATATTTCCAAATTTTTTACTGAAAAAACTTTGTTAAAATCAAATTTTAACAAATAGAACAAATTTATTTAGAAAAATATTAAAAAAAACATTTTGAATATTTTTATTTTTTAATCTAATTTTTTGTTTTGTTTCTTAATTTTTAAATCTTTTAACAATTTTTTCACCTTTTCTGTTTTTCTAATTATTTTTTTATGTATCATCAAAATACTTTTTATCCCCAAAAACGAAATTTTTTATTTTTTGTGGGTTTGTTTCTACTTTTTTTATGTGTTTTTAGTCCAAAAAATGCACTCGCACAAGAAAAATTCACAATAAGCGGTTATATCAAAGATGCCAAAAATGGCGAAACATTGATTGGGGCACAGATTTCACTCAAAGGAACTGCTTATAATACAGTAAGTAATAGTTACGGTTTTTATTCGCTTACTGCTCCGCAAGGCACTTATACACTTGATATCAACTATGTAGGCTATAAAATTTCTTCCCAAGAAATCAATCTTTCTAAAAATGAAACGATTGGTGTTGAGCTTTCAGAAGATGGTGCAATGGAAGAAGTAGAGATAACAGGCGAATTAGATTTTGCGAAAGACCCCAATGGAAGCGTAAATAAATTGGATATGAAAACCGTTCAACGTATTCCTGCACTTTTGGGTGAGGTTGATTTGGTGCGTGCTATTCAACTTTTGCCTGGTGTAAGCACCGTAGGCGAAGGTGCAAGTGGTTTTAATGTACGTGGTGGCGGTATTGACCAAAATCTTGTATTATTGGACGAGGCACCTGTGTATAATTCTTCGCATTTATTTGGATTTTTTTCGGTGTTTAATCCTGATGCGGTAAAAGACGTAAAACTTGTAAAAGGTGGTATTCCTGCACAATACGGTGGTCGTCTTTCGTCTTTGCTTGATGTACGTATGAAAGAAGGAAATAACAAAAAACTTGGCGTTTCTGGTGGCGTGGGGCTTATTTTTAGTCGTCTTACGGTTGAAGCTCCTATCGTGAAAGACAAAGGTTCTTTTATTATTGCAGCACGTAGGTCATATTTGGACGTATTGGCAAAACCATTTTTGTCAGGAAGTTTGGCTGGTGCAGTGTTTAATTTTTATGATTTGAGTATGAAGGCAAATTATGAAATTGGCAAAAAAGATAAAGTATTTCTTTCTGGTTATTTTGGAAGGGATAATTTTTCTGCAAGTAATGCTTTTAAATCAAATTGGGGCAATGCAACCGCAACTTTGCGTTGGAATCACCTTTTTAATGACAAATTGTTTTTGAATTTTACCACTTTTTATAGCAATTATGATTATAGATTGGGTTTTGGTACTGGAAAAGATACTTTTGATTGGACATCAAGGATTGTAAATTATAGCGTTAAACCTGAATTTACGTGGTTTTTGAATGAAAAAAACACCATTACTTTTGGTGGTCAGACCACTTATTATGACTTTTCGCCTGGTGATGCCATTGGTGTAAGTGCAGGACAAAGTACAGATATTAGTTTGCCACATAAATACGCCTTAGAAACAGGGCTTTATTTGGGAAATGAACAAACTATCAACAGCAAACTTTCTGTACAATATGGTGTAAGATGGTCATTGTTTAATTATTTGGGGGCTGGCGATTATTATACTTTTGATAATAATGTACCTGTGGGAACACGTAAACCTGTAATGCAAACATTTACCGCAAAATCAAACGAAAGTATCCAAAATTATAATAATTGGGAGCCAAGAGCATCTTTTAAATATCAACTTGATGAATTTAGTGCTATCAAAGGTAGCTATAATAGAATGGTGCAGTATCTTCATTTGGTTTCTAATACAACTGCTTCTACACCTTTGGACGTTTGGACACCAAGCACTAATAATTTAAAACCACAAATTGCTGACCAATATGCGTTGGGTTATTTCAAAACTTTAAAAGGTGGAACTTACGAATTTTCAGCAGAGGCTTATTATAAAGATTACCAAAATCTTTTGGATTATGTAGATGGTGCAGATTTGCTTTTAAATAGATTTTTAGAAGGTGATTTGCTTTCAGGAAAAGGCAGGGCTTATGGATTGGAGCTTTTTGTAAAGAAAAATAAAGGTAAATTTACAGGTTGGATAAGTTACACATTGGCACGCACCGAAAGACAAGTACAAGGCGTTAATAAAAATAATTGGTATCCAAACCGTTATGACCAAACACACAATATACGTGTGGTTGCATTGTATGATTTGACCGAAAGATGGAGTTTATCTGCTGACTTGGTGGTTTCGTCAGGTACGCCTGCTACATTCCCAACAAGTAGATTTTCAGTACAAGGTTATAATGCAATTCCACAAAATCCAAACGAAACACGCAACAATGTGCGTATTCCTTGGTATCACAGAGTTGATATTTCTGCTACTTTGCAAGGTAGAAAAGTAAAACGCAATGGAAAACCTCGCAAAAATCAAGATTATTGGGTATTTTCGGTATATAATACGTATGGACGTAGAAATCCATTTTCTATTTTCTTTCGCCAAAATGAAGATAATCAAGCAATCACCGAAGGTGTGCGTTTTTCTGTAATTGGAACCATTATTCCGTCAGTTTCTTATAACTTTAAATTTTAATCAATCAGCCCCCCAGCCCCCGAAGGGGGAGTTTAAAGGCATTTTTTAATCAAATTCTAAATTCCCCCTGTATTTGCTCCCCCTTCGGGGGTTGGGGGGCTTTTCTTTTAAAAATATGAAATCAATATTTTATTTTGTTTTGAGTGTGTTGGTTATTTTGTCATTTTCTTCTTGTGAAGATGTAGTTGATGTAACCTTAGACCAACATACGCCACAGCTTACAGTTGATGCGTTTCTTACTGATAAACCTGGCGACCAAGTAGTTCGTCTTACAATGAGTTCGCCTTATTTTGATAGCAATGCACAACGCCCTGCACTTGGTGCAACGGTAAAAGTGGAAGATAATCAAGGAAATACATATAATTTCTTGGATATTGCGAATAATGGACTTTACACCTATAAGCCTGTTGGTAATGATAAAGTTTGCAAACTTGGCAATATATATACACTTACTGTACAATATCAAGGCGAAACCTACACTGCAAATTCACGTGCAAATCGTGTACCTGTAATAGATTCGTTAGTTGCCAAATACGAAGAAAATCGTTTGGGCAGACCTGATGGATATTACGCAGAAGTGTATGCAAGAGATTTTGTAGGACAAGGCGATTGTTATTGGATAAGAGGCTACAAAAATGGTCGTCCAATGAATAGGGCACAACAGATTGTAGTTGCTTTTGATAGCGCATTTAGTCCTGGTGGGAGTGCTGATGGATTCATATTTATTCGTCCTATTCGTGCCAATGCCTTAGATGAGGTCATAAAAGATGCAAATGGAAAAAATCAGCCTCCTTTTGTATTAGATGATATGGCAGGCGCAGAAATTTATTCTATTACAACTGATGCTTTTTATTTCTTCAATGAAATGAATGAGCAATTATTGAATAGTGGATTATTTGCTCGTCCTCCTTACAACATTAGAACAAACATCAAAAATGTAAATGATAATCCTGACCTTGCTCCAAGCAAAAAAGCGATTGGATTTTTCTGTACTTCGTTGGTAA
>JAAFIN010000017.1:0-29680 GCA_013297825.1 Cytophagales bacterium | reverse complement strand
TTTATTTTGATAAGGTTTTTTTTATAAAAACAAGATAATTATCATATTTTGACAAAATTACATTTTTATATTAAACTAAATTTTGTCTAAACAAAAGTAGTTTTTCTTTTTTGATAAAAATGCCTTTTTGTACTTTTTCCCTTACTACTTACACTTTTCCCTTGAATATATTTTTAGATAGTGGTTAATTCAGCTTCTTTTTTGTTAGAAATATCATCAAGTTGGGCAATGTGTTGGTCAGTAAATTTTTGGATTTTTTCCTCTGCTGCTTTAACAGAATCCTCTGATGCACCTTCTTTTTGTAATTCACGTAGGGCATTATTAGTATCTTTGCGAATATTACGAATGCTTACTTTACCAGCTTCTATTTCAGTTTTTACTTGTTTTACGAGTTGGGTGCGTCTTTCTGCGGTGAGAGCAGGAATATTGAGGCGTACAATTTCACCATCATTTTGTGGTGTAAGTCCCAAATCACTATATTTGATAGCTTTTTCAATTTCAGCAATCATTTTTCTTTCAAAAGGGCGTATTACGAGGGTACGTGGGTCAGGTGTATTGACCGTAGCAACCTGCACAAGTGGCGTAGGCACGCCATAATATTCCACAGAAAGACCTTCCAAAAGGCTTGGATTAGCTTTTCCTGCACGTATTTTGGCAAGTTCTCGGTTGGTATGATATACTGCTTTTTCCATGAGGTCTTTTCCCTCATCAAGAAACATTTTTATTTCCTCCTCCATATTTGAAAAAGATATTTTTGTTTAAAGATTTTATTTAAAATAATTGCAAATATAAAAAAAAAAATTGCTCAAATTTTCAAAAAAACTAAAAATTATTTATATCCAAGAGAAATTGACAAAAAGCCTTTAAAGAATGAATTAAAAATAAAATGGGTACTTTTAAAAATAGGCATAAATGCCTATTCTATAGATATTGTTACGTTTTTTTTATGTATAGCACAGGCATTTATGCCTGTGAAACGCCAAACATATCCACATTAAAATTTACACATTCCTAAATTGAAAATAAAAAAGCCCACATCAAAAAAAGTGTTTCTGTTAATCTTATGCTAATGTTATTAAATTGTATGTATATTTAAAAAACTGTTTTTAACTTTGCTTTATAAAAATAAAAAAGCCTTAAAAAGAAAATTTTAATCTTAAAAAAAGATGATAATTTGAAACAAAAATCAAAAAAATGCGTATAAATTAAATATATTTTTGACTTTTTGTAAGTTACTTTTTAATGTTCTATATTTTTAAAGATTTTGTTGTAGCCATATATTTTTAGATTTCATTTTCCTGATACCTAATTACTGACTACTTTTTTATACTTTTCAAATTTTATAATTGCCAACAAATAATTCCTTTTTAATTTTATGAAAAAATATTTTTTTTTAACACTTGTTACGCTATTATTTAGCCTTACCAATATATTTGCACAAACACCAGGAACAGGAACACCCACATCTACAGGCGTTTGGGAAAAAGTAACACACGATTTTGGTAATGTACCTCAAAATGTACCTGTTTCTGTAACATTCAAAGTAAAAAATACAGGCAAAGTTCCCTTCGTTATTTCAAGCGTAAATGCACAATGTGGTTGCACAACCCCATCTTATAGCAAAGACCCTATTCAAGCTGGAAAATCAGGCGAAGTAAAAGCACAATTTAATGCTGCATCTCCTGGTCCTTTCACAAAAACTGTAACCGTAAGCACCAACGACCCAAAAAATCCAACTGTTGTTCTTACACTTAAAGGTACAGTAGTTCCAGCACAACAAGAAGGAACAACTCCTAAATAATTAGGAATTATAAATTAAGAATTAGGAATTAAACAGCCAAACAAATATATAATTTCTACAAAAAAACCACAAATTTTTAAGTTAAAAATTTGTGGATTTTTTTATTTATTCCAAATTAAATTTGATATTCCATTCACCATTAGAGTTCTTTAAATGAAACCATTTTGGAACACGGATTTTGCGGATTAACACAGATTTTCACGGATTTTTTTCTTTTTTTCGTAAAATTTTGATAATTTTTACTAATTTTTAGACTTCATTTTAAAAACTCTATTTACAATTTACCATTAAAAAAGGCTGTTCCATTCACCATTTACCATTCAACATTCACCATTAAAAAAGCTTTCTTCCTTTCCATTCAAAACCCTTTTTTTGGGCTAAAATTCCCACTAAAACCACATAAAAAGGATAAAAAATTTGTGTGAGTGGAATAAACCAAATAAGATTTGGGCGTTTTAAATCAAATAATAATTTGCTCAAAAACAAAAATTCACTTCCCCAACGCAATAACAAAAGCCAAATTTCATATTTTGGGAAGTTATTTTTTGGAAAATTATTTTGGAAAAAAAAATCAAAAATAACTTTTCCCATTAAAAAAATCGTACAAAAATTAACTAAAAACACAAAAATTGCTAATATTTTTGGTGTAAAATCTTCATAAAAACGCCATTTGCTCGCCCAACGCCTACGTTGTTGCAGAAAATCATAGATAGTTTGTTGTGGAAAAGTTTTGACTTGTGGGTTTTTATTTTTTAAGAAAAAAACTTGATTTGGATATTTTTTAGCAATTTTTTGCAAAAGAAATTCATCATCACCTGACGCAATATGCAAATTATTGGCATAACCGCCCACTTCCTCAAAAACTTGTTTTTTGTACGCAAGATTTGCCCCATTTGCCATAGTTGCCTTTTTTTGGGACAACGTAACCGCTCCCACGCCTATCAAAGTCGCAAATTCTAAGGTTTGGATTTGTTCAAAAAGATTTTTTTCACCAAAAAAAACGACTGAACTACTGACTAAAACCGCATTTTTTTCCTCAAAAAACGCTAAAATTTCTGCGAGCCACTTCTCTCCTACCACACAATCACCATCAGTTTGAACAATAATTTCGCCTTTTGCTTCTTGCATAGCAAGCATTAAAGCGTGTTTTTTTGGTGATTTTATATGTTTTTCTTTTTGAAATAATAATTTTAGTTGTAAAAAATCTGTATTTTCTGCATTATTTTCTGAATTATTTTCTGCATCTTGTTGATGACAAAAATTTTGAATTTTTGAAACAGTATCATCTTCCGAGAAATCATCAACAATTATTACCTCAAATGCTTTTTTATCTAAAATTTGATTTTTTAAAAAATTTAATAATGTTATTATATTTTTACTTTCATTACGTACTGAAATTAAAACAGAAATTTTTATGTTTTTCTCATTTATATTATTTGGTATTAAATTTTTTGAAAAAAAAGGAATTTTTAGCCAAAAAAACAACATCAAAACATTAAA
Source organism: Cytophagales bacterium (assembly GCA_013297825.1). Classification (GTDB taxonomy): domain Bacteria; phylum Bacteroidota; class Bacteroidia; order Cytophagales; family Microscillaceae; genus JAAFIN01. The sequence continues at coordinate 26,379 of JAAFIN010000017.1, read as the reverse complement.
AAAAGCATAAAAACCAAATAGAACGAATATTAGGAGCATTTTTTATTTTATGATTGAAAAATGTGTTTGGCAAAAATACATAAACTTATTGGTTCTCTGAAAATTTTTGTGAAGTACCTTTTTAGCTTGGGTGTCATTCTGAAAGAATCTGGCTGTTTTATGCAAAAGAACAGGTAAATTATTTCAAAAAACATATAAAAGCCAATTTTTATTTTGTCCATTTTTTATTAAAAAAATCCTATTTATTAGATTTTTACAATTTTCAAATTAAAATCCATTTTTAGCCAAAAAATAAAAACTGTATTTTTCTAATTTTATAAAAAAAACAATTTTTTTTTAAATTTATCAAAAAATAAAAAAATATTTTGTAACACAATCGTTTGCGGTTACGATTACGGAAAAATATTTTGCAAAAACATTTGGAAATATGATTTTTCTTATTTTTATTTGAACTATAAAAAGAAACAGAAATCAGAAATTTTATAAAAAATCTAAAAAATAGTATAAAATTTTGAATGTCTTTTTCTGAAAAAAAACTTGAAAATTGTACTTTTTTTAGTTTTCTGGGTTATCACACCAATCAATCAATAATAATTCATCTTATTTTTATCACAATTTTATCACAATTTTTAATTACCAAATTCTAAACAATAAAACATCTATGAGAAAAATTTTACTAACTTTCATTATTTCCATGTTTTGCTTTTTAAGCATACAACCCACTCAGGCACAAAACCGCAAAAGAATGCTTTTGCAAGCGTTTTGGTGGGATTATTGGAATAACAACTATCAAAATGGTTGGGCAAATTATCTTACTGACCTTGCTCCACGCCTCAAAGCTATGGGTATTGATGCAATTTGGATTCCACCAATCACCAAAGACAATGGCAGAAATGTAGGTTATTCTGTGTTTGACCATTATGATTTGGGTGATAAATTCCAAAAAGGCTCTTTGGGAACACGTATGGGCGACAAAGATGAACTTATCCGTATGATTGCGGTAATGCACGCCAACGGAATTGAAGTTATCCAAGATGTGGTTTTGAATCATATTGATAATGCAGGAAGTGCAACAGGACAAGGCGGACAAGATGCTTTTGCAAGTTCTAACTATAATGATGGTAGAACATCAGGTTACAAAAATTTCCGCTACGTATCTTACGCAACACCAGCAAATGATGAAAGTGCAACTAATTACTTAAATCGCAATGGTCGTTGGTCAAAAAGCTGGCCTAATTTTTATCCAAACCAATTTAATGGCTGTTGCAATAACGACATCAATTCAATTCTTTTTGGACCAGATATTTCTTATGAAAGCAATGCTTTTGGACAAAGTTCTTGCACAGGTTGCTTTAATCCTCCACAAGCATCAAATTATATGCGTGATAATGCACGCAACTGGCTTGTATGGTGCAAAAAACAAACAGGTGTAGATGGTTTCCGTTTTGATGCAGTAAAACATTTTCCTGCTTATGTAACCGAAGATGTACTTTTTAATACCACACAAAATGCAGGTTGGGCGAATGGTGGAAGTGATATGTATGCAGTTGGCGAATGGGTAGGTGGTGCATCAGAACTTGATACTTGGGCAAGTGCAGTACAAAATCGTGCAGGTACTTTTGATTTTGCTTTGAGAAATGGTATCAATAACATCATCACAGGAAATGGTAATTTTGATATGGGTTCTTTGCCTGGTTATCAACAAACTAACCGTATGCGTACAACGCCATTTGTAAATAACCACGATACATTCCGCCCTACTTTTGATGCAAATGGTAATTATTCAGGTTGGAATACAGGTAGCGAACTTGCGCCACATATTGACCCATTCAACAATCGTCTTTCACCTGCTTATGCAGTAATGTGTGCAGTAGATGGCAATCCGCAAATTTTCTTTGAAGATTTATTTAATTTAGGTAATAGCAATCGTTACACACACAACCCAACAAATGTAACACAACTTCCTACAAGAAGTGACATAGAAAATATTATTTGGTGTCATACTGCTCTTAAATTCAAACAAGGTGCTTACAAAGTACGTTGGCAAGCACAAGACCTTCTTATCATAGAAAGAAGCGGTAGAGCAGTTATTTGTGCAAGTGATAACTGGGCTAATTGGCAAGACCCACAAGCAGTTCAAACTGATTTCCCTGATGGAACTGTACTTAAAGATTATTCAGGTGCAGCAGGTTTGGCTACAAGAACAGTATATGGTGGTGGAAAAGTAAATCTTAGTGTTCCTCCTTGCAATGGCTCTGCTCCTCGCAAAGGTTATTCAATTTGGGCACCAACTACTGCAAATACAACCGTTGGAAACGCTGCAATTCCTAACGCTCAAGAATGGGAACTTGCTGATGATTTGGGCGATAGTCACGTAAATTCATTGCGTCAAGGCGGACAACTTCCAGGCAATTCTACTGCGTGGAGAACCGCAGGTAAAATTTTCTCAAGAAATGCACAAATTACCATAAACCTTTTCCCTACTGATGCAACTCGCAACCTTACTGTTGCAATATTCAATTCAACAGGCACGCAAGTTGCAAGCACTTCTGGCACAGGAAACCTTACATTGAACTACACGCCTACCGCAGCAGCAGCTTGGTATGTAATTAAAGCAAGACATACTTCAGCTATCAATTATGCAGGTCAAAGAGCATTTGTGAAAGCAAGTTATTCCGCTCCTGCAACGGTTGTTACTGCTAATTTCCCTGCGTCAAGTGCAGTTACTAAAAGTGTATCAGGTATCACAACCTCTGCAGAAGGTGATGCAAGTGCTGAAATTAAAAATGAAACTTCTAATTTGAAAGAAAATAATGCTTTCCAAGTATATCCTAACCCAAGTATGGACGGTGAAGTAACCTTAAACATTCCTGTAAAAGATGCTAAATCTGTAAATGTGAATGTAATGGACGCAACTGGAAAAGTAGTAGCAGAACAAGAAATCAATGTTGAAAACAACACTGCTAAACTTAGAGGTTTGCCAAGCGGTATGCTTTTGATACGTGCAAATGCTAACGGTCAATCTTGGACACAAAAATTGGTGGTTAAATAAAAAAATAAAAATTCTGTAAATATCTTAGAAAAAACCTTTCTTCTGGAAAGGTTTTTTTTTGTGGTTTTTTTTGAGTGTGTTTTATAATGATGCTTTTTTCTGAATATGTTTTTCTCAAAAACATTTTTTAACTAAAAAAATTATGTAAAAATGAATGTTTTTAACGTTTATTTTAGGATTTTTGCAAAAAGATTAAGTTATTAGGAATCAGTAGTCAGGAATCAGTAAAATAACCAAATACAATATTTATCTTAAAAAAATTAAAAACCAAAAATTTCAAAAAAAACTAAAAACCATGTATTTCAATCATTTTAAAAATTATTTTTCTTTTTTTTTCCTTCTAATATTTTTTCAGCATCAAATAAATTTTGCTCAAAACGTTGCAAATACCCAAAATTCTTTGGTAGAAGTGCCTATTTCTATGAAAGTAAGTGACATAGAAAATGCCCTTAATGCCAAATATACAGATGTCGTATTTGAAGATAATAATTTTGATAGTGGCGGTTATGGCGTATTTGCGATAAAAGTCCAAAAATTAGAAAATTTTAAAATCACAGGCAAAGAAAGTACAAATATTTTGGAAAGTTATGCAGTGCTAAAATCTCACATCAAAGGCGTTGCAAAAATAGATTTTTTTGGTATGACATTGGACAAAAATATTGACCAATTCATTTCTTTGAAGGTTTGGCTTGCCTCCAAACTTGAAGTTTTGCCACATTGGGAAGCAAAAACACAAACAGATTTGGTAAAATATGAATGGATAGATGAACCTGTTTTGGATTTTGGACTTCTTCAACTACCAATGGCTGACATTGCAAATAGTATGATAAGAAGCCAAAAAAAGGAATTTTTACAAAAATTTGATGACCAACTTGCCAAATATATTGACATCAAAAAACCAATTAGTGATGCTTGGAATATTTTTCAACAACCTCAAATGATAAGCGAATGGGAAGGTGACAAAGTTTATTTGCAAATGCAAGGACAAAAAATAGGTTTAACGCCTTTGGTTTTTATCCAAAATAAACTCAATACAGGCGTACAGGTGCAATGCAATGCACAAGGTTCTGTACGCCAAAAAACAAATTTTTTACCCAATCCTTTACCAAATTATAATCCTATTGAAAAAATAGGTAATTTTACACAAATATCTGCGATAGGAAAAGTAGAAAGGACACTTGTTATTGAAAAATGCAAAAAAATATTTGGTACACAAGAATTTACCTATAAAAAGTATTCTGCTAAAATCAAAGATATTAACCTCACACCTCACCCACAAAAAAAAGATGTTTGGGTAATCACATTGGATATGCTTGGCAGTGTAAATGGAAAGGTAATTGTGGAAGGAATTCCCGTTTATGACCCAAAAGACAAACAAATTGAAATCAAAAAATTACAATATCGTATAGAAGGTGATAGTGATTTTCCTAAATTTGCGGAATGGCTTTTTAAGTCAAAAATCAAAAATCAAATCCGAAAAGCTATTGAAGAACCGCTCAACGCACAAGTTGCACAAGTAAAAGCTGAAATTGCTAAAAGCCTTGCCAAATATCCTTTGGAAGATGAAAATAAAAAAAATATTGGCGAAATTCAGGGAATTTTAGAGGAATTTTATGTAAGTGATTTTGGTTTGGATAATGATTTTATGACCGCAAAAATAACCGCAAAAGCAAAAGCAAGCGTAATAATGAATGGGGAATTAGGAATTAAGAATTAGGAATTAAGAATTAGGAATTATAAATTATGAATTAAAAATACAGTAAGGACAACCCTTGTGGTTGCCCAATCTTACGGTTGCCCAATCACAAAGTTAGTTGTCCAAATTTTAAAATTTAGAAAATTTTGATAAAAAAAATATGAAAAAATCTGCGTTTTATTTTATTTCACCTTATTTTATTTCGCCCAATTTTTTTGGGGTGTTATTTGGCATAATAATACTTCTGATAGGAACATTTTTTTTGGTAAAAGCCAATAACCAAGAAGATGGTGGAACAATATCAATTCCATTAAAAAAAGCAATTATTTATCCCAAAAAATCGCATTTTTTTCATCAATTTTCTGTGAATTTAAAAAAAGGTGATACCATTTTATACCTCCAAAACGTAGCAAAAGGCATTGATACCAATACAATTTCATTAAAAGGTTTTGAGGAAAATAAAGAAAATATCAGTTTTACGATTGGTTATGCCAAAAATTCCAAAGTTTTTCACAAAAACCACATCATTCACGCATTAAAAGATAGCATTTTTCTCTTAAAAGATTCTTTGGAAAATATCCAATTTGCCCAAAATACATTGCAAAAAAGCCAAGAATTTCTAAAAGTGAATATTCCTACTTCATTAGAACATTTTTCTAAGGAAAAAATACAAGAATTGTATCATTTTTTGCAACAAAAAGACATTGAAAACCAAAAACAAAAAAAGATTTTAGCAAAAACCACCAAAAATTTACAAGAAAAATTAGCCAACATAGAAGAAAAAATCGCTTTTTATGAACTAACTTCTGACAATCAACCCATAACCTTTAAACTCAAAATACGCTCAAAAGCTAATTTTTTTGGTGAATTGTCCTTAGAATATTTTACAAATCATACATATTGGACACCAAATTATAAAATCAATATTTCAGAAAAAGATTCTTTGGTAAAAATGGATTTTTTCGGAAAAATTACCCAAAAATCAGGCGTTAATTTTCAAAAAACCACCACTTTTTTAGCCACAAAAAGCCTTTCTGAAAAAGATTTTTTGAAAGAAAAAAAAGAAAAATATCTTTCGCTGATTCCTGATAGCATTTTTAGAAAACAACAAAATACTACAAAAAATATTATAACAGAAGAAGAAAATATACAATATCCTGCGTGGAAGCACGAAATTTTGCTCACGCTTTCCCCAAAATTGGACACAAATATTGCTTTTTTTAGCCAAAAAACTAAGAAAAAATATGCAATTCAGTTACAACCAAGTTTTTATAGAGAAGCTCAAAAAGTAGTAAAATGGGAAAATTGGGTTTTTAACGGTGCATTGCCTGCAAAAGCAGAAATTTGGCTTGAAAATCAACAAATAGAAACTACATTTTTGGCATTAAATCAACCAAATCTTTCTTTTTCGTTGGCAAATGATGCACGTATTCAAAGTGATTATAAACCTTTTTTGCTAAAAGAAATTCAAAAAGAAGGAAAAGATACAAAAGATACTTTGAATAATAATGCTTTACAACGTTATACACAAGGTTTTGAGGCAGAAATTACCAACGTTTCAAAAGATACTTTAAATATAGAAATTTTGGAAAAATTGCCTATTATTCAACACGAACAACTAAAATTAGAATTTTTATCCCCAAAAAATCCTACAAATAATCAAGCAAATAATCAAATTTATTTACCAGAACAAGGTTTGTTTTTGTGGCAATTATCTTTAAAACCCAACGAAAAACAAAAAATTCAAGCAAATTGGATTCTTACATTTCCTAAAAATTATGTGTTGTATTAAGGGGAAAGGTGTCAGGTGTCAGGAGAAAGAAGCCCCCTAACCCCCAAAGGGGGAATTTTGTAAGCGGAAATCATAAAATAACCAAAAATACAAAGACCTACAAACGTTTTTAAAACTTTGTAAGTCTAATTTTTGTTTATTCAATCTTGATTTCTTAATCTTGACTTCTTAGTTTATCCAAAAAATCGTTTACATTTTTACAATCTAACTCCAAATTATCATTAAAAGGAAAATCCATTTCTTTCTCCAAAGCATCTAATTTTTTTAATAATATTAGCCCTTCATTTGTGATAGCAATATCCACAAGTCTGCGGTCAGTTGGACAATCCACACGTGTAACAAGATTGCGACAACGCAGTTTTTCCACCAAACGTGATACATCAGACATTTTGTCAAGCATACGATTTTTGATGTCCAACATAGAAATTGCTTTTTGGTGTTGCCCACGCAATATTCTCAAAATATTATATTGCGAAGGCGACAAATCATAAGGTTTTAGCAATTCTCTATGACGTGCCTGTAACCAATTAGCAGTAAAAATAATATTCAAAATAAGTTTTTGTTGTTCATTTTTAAAATGAGGCTGTTGTATTTCTTCTTCTAATGTCATAATTTTACGTGTTATTAAAAAGTAAATATTTTTTTTAAAACATTTTTTTCTCAAAAAAAGTTTTAACATTGATTGTTACAACATTGATTTTTTTACCTTTATCCTAAATTCTTTTTAAAAGAGAAATTTTAAAAAAAATGAATTTCACAAGTGAATTACGTATGCAGAGCGTTTTTTCTGTTTTTATTTTTGGGACAATATTTATTTTGATAGGCATTCCTATTTTTTTGGAATGGTTGCGTACATTTCCATTGCCTACTTGGTGGGCATATAGTTTTATATTTTTTTGGACGTTAGGATTTGGTATGATGATACGTTGGTTTTGGCAATCAAAAACCATTACTGTAAAAAATCAAAAAATCACCGTAGAATATAATTACCGCAGAAAAACACAAGTTTTTTCTATCAAAGACCTTGAAACCGCCAAAGAAGAACGTATCAGTACTTTTTCTACGCCTTATCGTTTGCTTCACGCCAAATTTACGAATGGTTTTTTGGAAATAAGCGAACAAGAATACACCGAATACGAGAAATTTAAGAAAATTTTAAAAGTTTAAAAAGGTCTATTTTTGATTATATAATTGTTCATAAATATCTTCATATTCATAATTTAGTGTAAAAAATAATACATTCCAACACAAAAAACATGAAAATTTCTATAAAATTAGTTATGTTATTTTTACGCTTTACATTTTTACTTTGTATTTTGGTAAATTGCGAAAATGCACCACAAAATCAATCTCCACATTTCAAAGATAAAAATGGAATTGCAACCAGACCTGATACAGAATTATATTTTAAAAATGTAAGACAAATTTTTTATCAGAAAAAACAGTTTTCTACTCACGAAGATTTTTTTACTTTTTTAAAATTTTCTGAAAAACAACCTTACAAACTTGTAATTTGGCAAAATTGGCAAAAAAGCAAAGTGAATTTGGAAATTACAGGAGAATTACAAGGCAAAAATATTTTTATTATGGAAGAAAATAATCAACCAAAAAAAATTTTGGTTGATGTCAAAAAAGATAATGCCTATTTTGTAGTTGCTTTGGAGATTTATAAAGCAATTTTAACAGACAAAGCTGTTTTTTTTGAAGAAGATAATAAAAAAAACTTTTTCCTCACGCAAGCTGATAAAGAAGCTTGGCGTGTAACATTTAAAGATTTTTTGGCATTGGTAGGACGTGAAAATATGCTTAAATAAGTGAAAAGGTATCAGGGAAAAGGTATCAGGAAAAAGTATTCGTAAAGGCAATTTTTACATAAAATTAAAATTGCCCATAAAATAATTTCAATGACCACAAAAGCACCACGCCAGACAACGCATATTGCCAAATAATATTTTTTTGTGGGTGTTTTACCATAAAATCATACAAAAATTTTATTAGCAATAAAACACCAATTACCAATATTTGCCCAACTTCTAAGCCCACATTAAAAGCCAATAATTTTAAAATAATGCTTTCGTTTGTGCCTTGAAATGCAACACGCAAAAAATTAGAAAATGCCAATCCGTGTATTGTACCAAAGAAAAAAGCCATTCCATACCTTCCCCAAGCAAAAGAATTACTATTTTCTTTTTCAAAAAAATTATAAAATGCTGTCAAAAAAATGGTAATTGGAATAATCATTTCTACCATTTTAACATTAAAATCAAATACACGCACCGAAGCCAACGCCAACGTAAGCGAATGACCCAACGTAAATGCAGTAATCAACACCAAAAGTCTGCGAATTTGGCGATAATCATATAAAGCACACAAAGCTACCACAAATAAAATATGGTCAATGCCTGCCACATCAATAATGTGCTTAAATCCAACAGTAAAAAATGCTTGTAGGTCTGTCAAAGGAAAGTTTAAGGTTTAAAGTTTAAGGTTTAAGGCACATCACTGTACAGTTTTGAAAAAATCTATTCAAAACACAATAGGCGTAGTTTTTTTGATGAAATTTTGTTTGATAAACCGATTTTTTAGAGGGATTTGACCCTTAGGGTGTTGTTCAAAAAAATTTCCAATTTTTTTGAACAACACCCTAAGGGTCAAAACTGCACAGGCACAGACTTTTATTGTTTTTTTTAGTACCATTTTTCAAAAATACTGAAATTGTATTTTAAAAATATTGTGAAATAAGTATTTTAAAGCACTTTTTCAAAACTGTACAGTAATGTGAGTTTAAGGTTTAAAAAATTCAAAAGTTCAAAGAATTAAAAAATCAAGGTCAAAAACTCATTTTTTTGAATTTTTGACCTCTGTTTAAGCCTTAAACCTTGAACTTTAAACCTTTTATCCTATCAAATTCATTTTCACAAAATCCTGAATATCAATCATTCCAGAAGGTTTGTTATTTTCCATTACAATAATATTATCCAAACCTTTTTCTTTAAAGATTTTAACTGCTTCTATCAAAAGTGCATCAGCATTCACCGTAATTGGTGCAGATTTTCCTGCTAATACCTGTGAAATAGGAGCGTCCATAATATTTTTTCCACCTTCTTTGAGGCTTCTACGCAAATCACCATCAGTAAAAATTCCTTCCAAATCACCGCCAGCATTTACCACTGTAACCGCACCCAAACCTGACGCAGTCATTTCTGACAATGCATCAAAGACTGTTTGTGTATTAGCAATACGAGGATTTTCAGCACGAATTACTTGTTTTACTTTCATAGTAAGCAATTTGGTATGCTCTATAAATTGGTCAGTTCCTACAGTTGTAAAATGATTTTCAGTTAATTTTTTCATCACAGACCAAGGTGCTGTAATGGTATGAACACCTGAAATAATCGCAGTTCTCACGTGTTCAGCGTGGCGAACAGACGAAAACATAATTTTGGTATTGTAACCATATTGTTTTACTGCATCTACACATTGTTTTACGAGTGCGAGGGCATCGTGTCCTTGGTCTTGCCAACGTCCTACAAGTGGGCATACATACGTAGCACCTGCTGCCATAGCCATATATGCCTGTGCAAGGGTATAAACCAAATGCACATTTACCAAAAGACCTTTATCTCTTAACATTTTACAGGCTCTTACGCCTTCATTGGACACAGGAATTTTAAAAACCGTTTTGTTTTTATCCAAACCCAACGCCAAAAGACGTTCAGCTTCTTTCAAAACTTCTTCTGCGGTATCCCCGAGTGCTTCTACTTGTAATACATCAACCATTTTAGAAAGTTTGAGGATAGCACCATCTATGTCAGTAATGCCTTGTCGGTGCATAAATGTAGGTGTAGTGGTCAAACCTGCCAAAAAACCCAAACGAGATGCTTCTTCAATCTCTTTAAAATCTACTGAATCCAAATATAATTCCATAAAATTGATATTTTTAAGATAATTTTTTTAGTATTTTTTTAATGTTTTTTTAAAATTTTATTCTTTTTTAATTATTTAAAAAAGGTAAAAAAATTGATTATTTCTATGTTAAAAAAGTAAAAAGCAAAGTAAAGTGTTTTTTTTGAAAAACGCAAAATACACATTATGCTAATCCTTAATTTTTTTTGTATTTTTGCAAAAAATTCAAAAAATTTAAAAGAAATTTATAACATAAAAATATGAAATTGTCCTTTCCTGAAAGCATCTTATATGAAGATGATAATTTTTTAATCATTAACAAACCTCCACATTTATCTACCTTAGATGACCGTGCTACTGGAGGCAAAACTTCTGTGTTGCAATTAACACGTGCTTATAATCCTGAGATACAAATTGGGCATAGATTGGACAAAGAAACCTCTGGTGTGCTTGCAATCGCCAAAAATGGAGAAGCATATCGTCATCTTTCTATGGCTTTTGAACACCGAAAAGTAGAGAAAATTTATCACGCTTTCGTGCAAGGAATACAGGATTATGACAATGTAAAAATTGAAAAACCTATTGCCCAACTTAGCACAGGAGGTGTAAAAATTGACAAGGAAAATGGAAAACCTGCTACTACAATTTTTACTACATTAAAAGCGTATAAAAAAAATACTTTGATAGAATGTAAGCCTGTTACAGGGCGTATGCACCAAATTCGTATTCATTTGGCAATTATGGGTTCCCCTATTATCAATGATGAAATGTATGGTGGAAAACCGCTTTTTTTGTCAGAAATTAAGAAGAAATTTTATTTAAAACAAGAAACTGACGAACAACCGCTTATCAATCGTGTTGCACTACACGCTCAAGCCCTTGTTTTTCCACTAATGAATGATGAAATGATACGTGTGGAAGCTCCTTATCCCAAAGACATCAAAGCACTTCACGCACAATTAGAGAAAAATATGTAAAATAATGGTGAATTGTAAATGGTGAATGGTAAATAAAACAACCAAAGGCAAAGGTTCAAAGTTTAAGGTTCAAAATTCAAGGTTCAAAATTTAAGTTTAATAAAATAAAACCCTTTTTTAAAATCCTGTTAATCTTCTGGGAACTGCGGAAATCTCAAAAAATATCGTCTGTACCGTATTTTACGAAGGTCTGACGATATTTTTTGAGATTTCCAAGCCACAAAAAAGCAATTTTTAGTGCATAAAAAAAGGTCAGACCTCCGCAAGCTACGGTACAGACCTTTTTTTAGGTGTAAAATTTATTTTTTAATAATTTTTTTATAAAGAAAAAAACATCTTAAAATCGTTAAAAATACTTTTTAATACTTTTCTGCAATTCCAAGTAATCTTATAATCCGCTAAATCCTGCTCTTATTTGGCTGTTTTGTATTTTTATACTTTCTCCTGACACCTGACTACTTTCTCCTTATTTATTCAAAATTTAATGTTGCTTTTTTCCAATTACGTGTCCAATGTGCGTCAGTTTGAACGTGATTTTTTCTGACCCATTTGAACACACAATTTGCAAAATCGTCTTCTTCAAAAGCCCTCACTACACGCACTACAACACCCTCTGTGGGTGATTTTCCTATTTTTTCATCACTAAGTTTGCTATCTTGTATAACGAATGAATTTACAAGATTTTCCATATTTTTTTCTGCTGAAATTTTTTGATTGTATCCTGTCCAATCTTTCAATTTGCCTCGATAAAGCACAGGAGCAAGCGGAACATTGATGATATTAGCATAAAGTATAATTTCTTCCCAAGAAAGCCAAATATTATTTTGTCTTACACCAAAAAGATAAAAATATTCCTTTAAATTGGTATATATGATGGAATGAATGGCATACAAACTTTCACCAAAAAATTCCAAATCTCCAAATTCATTTTCCAAAGCACGCCATTTGTCCCACATATAATTAGCCCAAGGATTTTGGGTTGGGCTACTATGCGACCTTGCGAATACGCCAAATTGATTCATACACGTATTTTCGCCATCAAGTTTTTCAGTAACAATAATTTCTTCATTGCACACATTTTCAAAATCAAGTGCTATGCGGTCATCATTGGTAGCACCTGGACTAAATGGAAAATGATATGTGCGTGGATATTTTTTTGAATACATTTTTTATAGTGGTCAGGTGTCAGGAAAAAGGTATTAGGGGAAAGTAGTAAGGGGAAAGTACAAAAATACAAAACAGCCATTTTTAAGCAGGATTTTTAGGATTAAATACAAATTTATAGGATTTTATGCTTTAAATTCCCCCTTTGGGGGTTAGGGGGCTATTTTAAACCTTAAACCCAATCACTAAAATATCATCAGTTTGGGCTTCGTGTCCTTCATTTTTCCAATCTTCCAAAGTAGTTTTTAGAATATTATTTTGCTGGGCAAAAGGTTTTTGATAATTTTCTAAAATAAGGTCTTTTAAGCGTGCAGAACGGAATTTTTCTTTATTTTTTCCACCAAATTGGTCTTGAAAACCATCTGAAAATACATAAAAATAGGTTTCGTTTTCCTCATTCAAATCAAAAATGTGTTTTGTAAAAATACGCTCATTTTCTTTTTGTTCGCCACCTACACAAAATCTATCACCTTTTATAAGCTCAATTTCGTTGTTTTTAATCATTAACAAAGGATTTTTTGCACCTGCAAATTCCAATTTTTTGTTTGCGTGGTCAATCGCAACCACAACCATATCCATACCATCACGATTTTGGGTAGAATCTTGTTTTAAAGATTTTCTAATTGCCTTGTGAAGTTCATTCAGAATAATATCAGGCGAAAGAATATGTTGATGAACAACAATATTTGTCAAAATATCATTTGCCAAAATCGTCATAAACGCTCCAGAAACACCGTGTCCTGTGCAATCAATGGCACAAAGTACAGATTTTTGTTCAATATTTTCAAAGAAATAAAAATCCCCTGAAACAACATCTTTTGGCTGATAAAAAATAAAATGATTTGGCAAAAACTCCAAAAATTTCTCTTTTGTGGGTAACATTGCTTCCTGTATATGTTGTGCATAAGCAATATTATCGGTCATATTTTTGTTGTGTTCCGAAATCATCAAATTTTTGGCGGTAATAGCTTCGTTTGCTTCGTGTAAGCTGTCTGCGATTTGCTTAATTTCTTCATTTTGTTGGTTAATTTCTTCGTTTTTTTCCAAAAGAAGTTCATTGTTTTTTTGTTTTAATTTATTATTTCGCCAAAGAAAAGTAGCCAAAACAACCAAAAGCCCAGCACCTAAAAGCGAAAACAAAATAATATAAAACTGTTCTTGGATTTTGGTATCACGTATTATTTTTTCTTTTTCAAGGATTTCAGTTTTCTTTTTTTCTTTGTCAAGAGCATAATTTTGCTCTATTTTTGTAATTTCAGTAAGGCGTTTTTCGTTATAAACGCTATCTGTGTAAGTCAAAACAATGTCTTTGTAAGCAAGTGCTTTTTCAAAGTTTTTTTTGATTGCATAGACATCTGCCAATACATTGGCAGTTTGGAGGATAATATTTTTTGTGTTAGATTTTTTGGTAATTTTTAGGGCAATTTCACCATAATAAAGTGCCTTTTCATATTGTTGTGTATTTGCGTAATGTTGGGCAACATTAGAATAAATCAAGCCAATATACAAGCTATCTTTAGATTTTTCCACATTTTCTCTTGCTTTTTCATAATAAATTCCTGCATTTTTTACATCTTTTTTCACATCATACGCATACGCAATATCATTGTAGGAAAATGTCAAATTTGGTGCCTCTTGTGGGATATTTTCACGTATTTTGATGGCTTTTTTTTGGTATTCAATAGAACTATCAGCATCACCCATCATAGTTGCAGCATTGCCAAGATTATTGTAGGTAAGTGCAATATTTGATTGAATATTAAGATTTTTTGGATTTTTTTCTAAATTCTTCTCGTGAATTTTCAAAACTTTTTCATACAGTTTTTTAGATTCTTGTGGTTTTTGTTGTCCTTCATATACTTTTCCCAAAATATTCAAAGCATTGACAAGCACAATATCACTTTTGGCTTCTTCTGCAATATTAACACCTTTTTGAGCATATTGGAGTGATTGCGGAATATCACCTAACAAAAAATATGCGTAACCAAGTTGTGAATTTGCCAATGCTTCAAATTTGGTACTTTTGAGTTCTTTGGCAAGTTTTATGGTTTTTTCGCCATAAATAACCGTTTTTGCGGTATTATTTTGGGAAAAATAATTTTGTCCAATAAAATAATAATTTTTAAGTAAATTAGTGTCTTGTTTTGGGTTGTTTTCTGTAATTTTTAGCAAACTATCTAATACTTTATTTTGGGAAAAAGCAAAGCCTCCCAACCCCCAAAGGGGGAGAAAAATTAAAATTTTAATGATAAATGATAAATATGTAAATTTTTGCATTGATTGATATAATTTTTTGAGGTAAAGTTTAGTCATAAATTTATTTTTCTTTCTATTTTTTTCTAAATTTGTATTTATTCAAAAACATTCATTACAGAATTTAAGATTTTTTAACGAAAAAAATAAATTATGACAAAATTAGTAGGCATCACAGGAGGAATAGGCACAGGAAAAAGCACAGTTTGTAAGGTTTTTGCGATATTAGGCATACCAATTTATGAAGCTGATGCCACCGCAAAACGACTTATGCAAGAAAATGAGCAGGTTCGTGAGGGAATTATTGCACTTTTTGGGGAAGAAAGTTTTTTTCAAGAAAAAAAAGAAAATTTTAATGAAAATTCAAAAATTTCTTATCAAATCAATAGAAAATATTTAGCCCAAAAAGTTTTTTCTTCACAAGAAAATACCCAAAAAATGAACGAAATTGTACACCCAGCAGTCCGATTGGATTATCAAAATTGGGTACAAGAAAACCAACATTTCCCTTATTTGCTCAATGAAACTGCACTTTTGTTTGAAAGTGGAAGGTTTAAGGATTTGGACAAAGTAATTACCATTTCCTCGCCTTTGGCGTTACGCATAAAACGTATAAAAATGCGTGATAATCGTTCAGAGGAAGAAATTAACCAAATTATGCAAAAACAAATTTCAGAAGAAGAAAAAATAAAACGTTCTGATTTTGTGATTTACAATGATGAAAAACAATTACTTTTACCCCAAATTTTAAAAATTCATACAAATATTATTCAAAACTCTTAAAATATACTTTTTTAGTGTTTAGGGTAAGGGCAAGCCCAGAAGTGCTATGTTCTGAAAGAAGATTTTAATTTAAAAAAATAAAATAATATTTTGTGGAAATAATTTTAAGAGAGTTTTGACCCTTAGGGTGTTTGCCCTAAAAAATGCCTTTTGGGCATTTTTGGGCAAACACCCTAAGGGTCAAAACTGCACAGGTGGTAGTTTCTCCAACAATATAATATTTGGTTTTATATGAGAACATAGCACTTTTAGCCTTGCCCCTACGAATGAACGCCTAACACGTGTCCAATGCGTGAATAATCTGGTTTTCTATTAAGTTTTAGGGTTTTATGGGTGTCAGTAACCACAAGTTCATCTACCCAAAATATATTTTCTTCGTCATTTGGGGCTTTTTCAGGATTTATTTCACTATTTTTTAGGATATAATGCGAAACATTATCGTCCCAAAGATTATTTCGCAAAAGATACAAATACAACCAAAAATTTACGCTTGGAATATCACCAAAATCTTTTTCCTCACCTTTCTTTTTGGGTGTTAATCGCTTGTTGAAATCTTCCAAAGTTGCCAAAATATACAATTTATGCACAGGACGTGTGAAACCCACATACAAAATATTAAGGCTTTCCAAAAAAAGTTTCTCTTTTTCTGCCATATATTGCGGTGCAAGGCTTGTGTGTTGGAGTTCTTTTTTGAGATTTACCAAACCAACACGAAGCCCCCTAACATTTGGGTTATTCGTTCCCCCTTTGGGGGTTAGGGGGCTTTCAAAATGCACCCAAACGGTGTTTTTATGGCTTGGCAAATAACCCCAATCCGTAAAAGGCATTATCACAATGGGATATTCCAAACCTTTTGCCTTGTGAATGGTCGTAATAATTACCGCGTTGCGGTCAGCAGGGGCATTTATGCTCAAATTTCCTTTCTTTTTTTCCCAAAATTCCAAAAATTCTGCAATAGTTGCCTGTTTTTGCAGACTAAATTCCAATACCACGTCCAAAAGTCGCAAAAGATATTCAGTTTTTGGCTGATTATTGAATAAATCAAAAATTCCCATCAATTTTTCTATCAATTCATACAGATTTAAGGCAGAAAGTCGTGCAAGATTGAGCGAATAACCATCATTTTGGAATTTTTCATAAAATTTTACAATGGATTTATCCAAAATTTCTTTAATTTCAAGGTTATCTGCTACGTTTGGAGCTTTATTTTTGATAATTTTATGGTACAAATACAAAGCATCTGACTTTGCGAGCTTGTTATCTGGTTGGTGAAACACCTTTAAAAGGGCGATAATAAACAAAATCTTATTATCTGACTTCAAAAGTAAGGAATTTTGGGAAGTTACGTTAATTCCTTCTTGTTTTAGGTAGTTTGCAATAGCATTTCCTTCCACATTTCCACGCACCAACACCGCAATATCACCCAAAAGCCAACCTTCTTCTTGGCATTTTAGGATAATTTCTAAGGTTTTTTCTTGATTTAGGCTTGGAATTTCACGATTTTCGTCATCATTGGAATTGTTATAAGAGCTTTTTTGGTCGTTATCGTTGTCGTCGTCATCTTTTTCTGTTTTTTCCTCTGAATTTTCTGTTTTTGGACGCATCAAATCCACATTCAAGTCCATTTCTGAATGAATATCTGCGAGAAAATTGGTATTTTGTGGGGTATTATCTTCAATTTTCTTGTTTTTTTTGTCTTTTTTTGGTAAAAAAAACATTTCCACATTTCCGCCTTGTAGTGCGTTTTGAGGGGCTTTTTGGGCAAAATTTTCATCATAAACTTGTGCAATCATTGGATACATTTCCCCAAATTCTGAATTTTTGATAAATTCAAAAAAATCATTGTTAAAATTGATGATTTCCTGCCTACTTCTGTAATTAAAATTAAGGCTTTCGGTGCTGTGGTATTGTGCCAAAGTGTCATAACGTTGCATCAAAAGCTCTAATTCTTCTTCGCTTTTAATGTTTTTTTGCAATTTTTCCCATTCTTTATTGTGCAAAAATATAAGTTGTTCCAATTCACCGCCTCGCCACCTATAAATTGCCTGCTTGCCATCTCCCACAATGAGGTTAAAATTGCCTTCACTAAGCCCATTTTCCACCAAAGGAAGCAGATTTTGCCACTGAAGATTGGAAGTATCTTGAAATTCATCTATCAAAATATGATGATATTTTTCACCCACACGCTCATATATATAAGGCACAGGCTCGGTGCTGATGATTTCAGATATTTTTTTTGTGGTATCAGAAATATGAATTGCATTATTTTCACGTTTTACCTCTGCGATTTCAAGTTCAATCTCTTGAATAAGGGCAATTTTGAAAATATGTGGTTCTATAAGATTATAAAGGGGATATTGTTCTACTTGTGTGCCTAATGCAAAAATTTCTTCTAATAATAAATTTAATTCAGGAATAATATTTTGCCAATCAGCAGGAATTTTATCTTTTGCAAACCAAGATTTTGTTTTATTCAAAACCTCTCTTGTTTTGGACATTTCACTTTGGTCAGGAAGTTTTTTGATGGTTTCATCACTTTTTTTGGGTGTTGATAAAAGATTATTCAAAAAACCAAAAACGCCCATTGATTTACCTGTAAGGTCATTTGCGGTGATATTATATCTTGTAAAAAGGTTTAAAATATCTTG
Organism: Cytophagales bacterium; assembly: GCA_013297825.1. Classification (GTDB taxonomy): domain Bacteria; phylum Bacteroidota; class Bacteroidia; order Cytophagales; family Microscillaceae; genus JAAFIN01. The sequence goes on along the minus strand of JAAFIN010000017.1, from coordinate 8,108 downwards.
GGCATTTTGAACAATTTTTTTCTCAATATTTTTAATTTCTTTGCTAATAAATTTATGAATTGCTTGAAAATCCTCCATTTTAAAGTCTTTTAATTCATTCAAAAAAGGGTAAGCATTTTCTTGCATAAGATTTTTTGCAAAATGTGCAAGCTCGTTGCCTGTTGTAAGCCAATTTTGATTTTCTTCCATTTTGACCTTCACCCAATCCATAATAAGTTTGGAAAGTTCAACTTTTTCATCTCTGCCTACTTTCTCCAAAACACGTTCTATGGCATTGTGGAGCAGTTGGTCGGTGTCCATATCCACCTCATAATTGTAAGGAATTTCCAATTCACGTGTAAAAACGCTCACAACCCTATTGACGAATTTATCAATCGTACTTACCGCAAAATCTGCGTAATTATGCAGTATTTTGGTAAAAACTTGTTTGGCACGTTGTCTGATTTTTTCAGGATTTTCGCCTATTTCTTTTGAAATATTTTCTAATAAAAAATCACTTTTTTTCTTTTCATTTTCAGTCAGCCATTGCGGATAAGCAAAATTTTTGAGGTTTTGGATAATCCTATGTTTCATTTCATTGGCAGAATCATTGGTAAATGTAATTGCCAAAATATGCCTAAAATAATAAGGGCTTTCGTTAGAAAGGGCAATTTTCAGATATTCTTTTGTGAGTGTGTAGGTTTTGCCTGAACCTGCGGAAGAACTATATATTTTGAATTGGGACACTTTTTTTAATAATGGTGAATGTTAAATGGTAAATGAAACAGCCAAATGCAATTGGGAATTATAAATTAGGAATAAAACAGCCAAATGCAATTATGGGTTTTAAATCAAATAGCAAATGTAATCAAAAAATTAAAATATTTCTATAAAAAGTACAAATATGATAATTTTAAAATAATTTTAGAATAATTTTAGAATTTTATTTTTATTTTAGACCATAAAATAAAAAAAAAGTATGAGCAATAAGAAACAAGTTGCATCTTTTTGCTCACACTTTTTTGGTTTTAAAATAGAATTTCTGTATTTTGTATTTTCCCCTTATTTTTTCACTAAATAATCCAACATCATATCCCAAACAAGTTCAAAAGGCAATATTTCAATATTTTTTTGATAATTGCGGTGTTCAATGGGGGTTTGTTGTAGCAGTTGAAAAAATTTATCTGCATTTTTTTTGGTATTATAATACTTAAATTCTGCGTCTTGCATAGATTTTAGCATCATAATAAAACATTCGGTTCTGTAATTTGCGTCAGGTTTTGGGTATCTGCGTGTGTATTCCATCAGTTGGTCAATTACATTATTACAATCTTCCCAAGCGTTATTTTTGAGTAAAAAAAGCAATTTTATGGTATAATGAGCAATATTAACACCACGTTGTGATTTATCAAAATTAACTTCTTTTTGAAGAAAATCATCAGTTTTTAGGTCAATTTTTGGGGGAATGGATAAGTTTTTTAAAACCGTATTTTTTTGATTTTTAGCCAAAAATTTAAGGTTCATAGCAAAAATCGTATAAATATGGCGTTGTTTTTCATCTAAAAATTTGAAAAAAGGCAAATGTGCAATTTTTTCCAAATGTTCCATTGCATAATTATATTGCCCTGTGTGCATTGCCAACAAAAGACTCAAATGAAAAAATTGGGTAGCTTGTTTGTAGCTTACTGCATATTCTTCTTGTTTAAAATTATTTTGCAAAATATCCATATATTTTTTTCCCTGTTCAAAATCTTTCATTTGTACAAAAGTTTTTAATTTTCGTAATTGTAAATCAAAATTTTTTTCAAGGCTAAAAAAATGTGGGTGTTGCTGATAATTTTTTTCTAAAAGTGATATATTTTTGAGTGTTTTGGTAAAATCGTGTTCTACTTCATTTTTCAAAATTAACAATCTATATGCAATATCATACAAAGCAAATGTTTGATATTTTTCTAAAAAAGTTTGTGTTTGTGGAATAGATTGTTCTAAACTTTGTAAAAGTTGTTTGTTCTCAATTTTATTTTTTACATAAAAAATCTCCAATTCCTCCAACCACAAGCGAGCCTGTACTTCTTTTTGGTATTGTTCCAATAGAGTAAGCACATATTGTGCATTTTGTTGGTATTCTTTGGCTTGTTGTGCTTCTGCAAAAAACTGCGTTTGGAGCATAGAAGTTTCCAATTCAATATCAGTCAGTTGGTGATATTGTGCTTTTTTGCGTGTTTTTTCCAAAAGGCTTAATGCAGTGTGATGTGTTTTTTGCAAAAATAACAAATTGATTTGATACAAATTTTTTTTACATTCATATCTTGCCACATCTTGTTCTGTAACACATTCATTTGCATTAGTTTCTACAAAAAATAGTGTATTCAAAAGTTTTTGTTTGAGGCGAGTTTTCAGTATTAAATACTTTTTTTCGCTTGCATCACAAGCATATATATCTTGTGAAGCGTCTTGGTCAGTAGCATATTTTTTGTGATGAATTCCCTCAAACAGCTTAAAATAATGACTGTTTTTGGTACGATTTTCCTCATCAAAAAGCTCTACTTTTTTCACACGTTTTTGTGTGATAAGTTTTACAAGTTCAGATAATGTTTCCATAAGGTAAAAAAATTGAGGATTTTATGAAATGATAGCTATTATAATACAATCAAAATATTTTTTTAAAATGAATATAAAAATTGATAAAAAAGCATAAAATACAAACTATGTAATAATTTATGTGTTATTGTGTTATTTTTTATAAAATTTAAGTGTTACTAAATATATTTTGAGGATAAAATAAATGATATATATGTGAATTGGTTAGGTATTTTTAATGAAAAATATATATTATAATGCACATTAGGCAAAAAATACAATATTTTTTATTTTGTAGCACTAATTTAGATGTTTTTATTTAAAAAACAAATTTGATTTTATTATTCTTTCATAAAAAATAAAAAATAAAAAAATATTTTAATTAAAATTTAAAAAAAAATTAAGAAAAGTTGAAAAAAAAAGAAAACAACACTTATATAAAAAAGTTTAAGGTTTAAAGTTTAAGGTTTAAAGTTTAAAAATTTTAGACAAAAAAATTAGGGTTCAAAAAATCCAAAAATACTTTTGAACTTTTTGAACCCTTGAACTTTTGAACCCTTGAACTTTTGAACCCTTGAATTTTTGAACCCTTGAACCCTTGAACCCTTTGAACCCTTTGAACTTTTTAAACCTTTGAATATTAGTTTTTAATTACCTTTTTAGTGGTAATATTTCCATTTTCTACAATTTTTATCAGATAAATACCACTTGGAAGATTTGCAAGATTGATTTCAATAAGGGTATTATTTTGGTCATTATTTTGTGTAATTTCACAATTATTTTTCCTGCCCATTTGGTCAAAAACTTCAATTTTGGTGCTATTTATTTGCGTATTATTATTTATTTCTAATTTCACAAAAACCTTTTCAGTGGTTGGATTAGGATAAATAATGAGATTTTGAATATTTTGAACAAAAATATCTTTTATTGGAAAATAATATACTTTATTATCTACATCAATTTGTTTGATGCGATAATAAGAAGTTCCCACAAAAGGCATATCATCAGTTATTTGATAAGATTTTGGGTTATTGGTTGTGCCAGCACCATCTATTTGTGCGATAGTTTCCCATTTTGCTTGTGAAAAATCATCATTTGGCACAAGTTGCGTTTTTTCAATTTCAAAAGATTTGCAATTTTCTTGTGAAAGCACATTCCATTTTACCAAAACACTTGTTTTAAAATTTTGATTTTGTGCAAAAAGGTCAAAAGATGCCAAAGTAATAGGCAAATTATTTTGAACATTGCCCACAATACCTGTTCCATTTGTTCCTGAGCCTGTACTTGCAGCAGAAGTACAACCACCATCATTGCAACCACCTGTACCGTTATTTGTTTGGTTGGTTGTATTTGTGGTTGGTATTGCAACCGAATAAATAATTACGCCTTGTCCGCCACCGCCACCACCACCGTGTGTGGAGCTATTTACACTACCTCCATTTCCACCATTTGCTGATACTGTGATAGGACAGGTATTTACCACACTCCAAGAATTGGTTTGTATCATAATAGAACCACCTGCACCACCACCACCTTGTCCATCATTGGTAAGACCTGTTACAGTATTGCCATTAGCACTTATGGTAATGCCACACGTACCTGTAGTAATGATTTGGTTTGCTTTTATAAAAACAATTCCACCGCCATTGCCACCATTAGTACCTTGTGAGTCGTTTTGTTGTCCTCCACCTCCTCCACCACCCATAAAAATCCTGCTTCCGCTTATATAAGTAGATAACGCAATTCCACCCACTCCACCTACGCCAGGACTACAACCACCAACTGTATTGTTCCAACCTGCACCGCCTTCGCCTCCTTGTGTATAATTACCACCACCACCACCACCACCATTGATAAGTGAATTTCCACCACCACCGCCATTTAGGAGTTTTCCACGTGCATAGAGAAAGTTATTATTTGTGGTTCTGTAAATGCCTTCGCCTTTTTGTCCATTATTTGTGTAATTACTTGTTACCATATATTGTGTAGCATCACAAGTAGAACCACCAGGATAGAAATTTGTGGATACATTGCCCCCTCTAAAACCTGCACCACTAGCAGAAATGCTGTGGGCAAGGGTTAATGTGCCTGCTACTTGGAAAGCAATAATTCCCCCTGTAACACCGTCCCAATTTTTGGCAATCATATTGGCGGTTGTTGTAAAATTAGGGCTTCCATACTTGCGAAAACTTACAATTTGGACGCTTTCAGTTGCCCCAAATACAAAAGCAATATTGATAGTGCTTTGTACAGTGATAGAAGTAGGCACGCCTGATGTTTCGGTATGTGATACAATTCTACACACCAAAAAACGTCCAACTGCTGAAATATTAGAAATATTACCAAAATTTACATTATTGGAGGTATTACTTCCTATGCAGCTTGCTTGCATTTGCATTAGGATAATATCATCACCATCTTCAAAAGTATGATTGGTTTCATCAACAGTGCCTAAATTAAGGACTTTATCAGCACCTGTAATACTTGTTACTTGTGCATAAGCGTTGATTTGTGCTTGTGATTTTTGGTATAAAAAAAAGGAATTAGCCAAAAAAATCAAAAAGGCTGAAACAATATAAGTTTTCATTTTTTATCTATAAATAAAATGTTGTATGTAAATAGGTACAATTTATATGCTATTTTTGTTCAAAAAGAAACCTGTTTTTGTATTTGTATCATTTAGAACAAAAAAAGCATTATTTTTACAACACTTTTATAAAAAAATTAACATTTATATTTTATAAAAATATATTATACACATAAAAATTTGTATTTTTTCCAAAAATGGGAAAAATTTTATCTTTAACCTTTTTTATAAAAATAACAATACATTTTTTTAAAAAAATTTAAAAAAATCATTATCTAAATTATGAATGAAAAACGTTCTGTAAAAAAAATTGTAGCAAAAAAGTTATTTTGGCATACGCACACTTTAAAAGAATTATTTTGGCGATTGTTTTTAGTCGCATTTTATACAGTTACACTTAGTTATATTTTTTTAAATTACCCATACCTTTCGCTCAAAATGTCAGGTGCAGTACATTCTATTTTGGGTTTGGCGTTGGGTATGTTGTTGGTTTTTCGTACTAATACTGCTTATGATAGGTGGTGGGAAGGTAGAAGGCTTTGGGGTTCATTGACTAATAACTCACGAAATCTGGCAATAAAAGCAAATGCTTTTTTGGTAGATGAAAAAGATAGACAATTTTTTAACCACAGTATTGTTGCATATAGTTATGCCTTGAAAAGTCATTTAAGAAATGAAAATATTTTTAATACCCTAAAAGATATTTTTTCAGAAGAAGAAATTATAAAATTCAAAAATGCAAAACACATTCCTAATGAAATCATAAGAGAAATGTATGAGCTTTTGGGAAAAAGGATTAGAGAAAATAAAATCAGTGATGTGCAAATGCTTGCAATAGATGTGCATTTGAGAGAATTTACTGATGTATTGGGGGGTTGCGACCGTATTCGTAATACGCCTATGCCAAAGGCTTATAGTGTGCATCTACAACAATTTTTGAATTTGTATATTTACACATTGCCCCTTACGCTTATTCACGAATTGGGATATTTTACTGCACTTGTGATTGTGATGGTTTCGTATGCGTTGGCAGGTTTAAAATTGATAGGTGAGGAAATTGAAGACCCTTTTGGCAGAGATACTAATGATTTACCTTTGGATACTATTTGTAAAACCATTCATAATAACGTAAATGATATTTTGAATTATAAATTATAAATTATGGATTATGAATTATGGATTATAGACAAATGAAATCAAACAAAAAATCCACATCAAAATTGTTTTTATCAATTTTTGATGTGGATTTTTAAATTTTGTTTTCTTTTTTTTAAGAAATATATTACTTCTTGGCTTTTCCCAACGACAATCACTGTAAGTGGGTGGAGAAGTACCTACCTGTGTCAGGCTTAAATGAATTTGGCTACTGCCTATTCAGAAATTGATTAAAGCCTGACACAGGTAGGTACTTTGGAACCCACTGATTGATATTGGCGTATTGGGGAAGTATGGAGGGCTTTACTTCAATAATGGCGAAACACCATTCAATATGCTAAAAATATTTCTTGTTTTTTATACAAAAAAAAATATCAAAACGAAAAATAACGAAAAATTAAACCTAAAATATATTACTTCTTGGCTTTTCCCAACGACAATCGCTGTAAGTGGGTGGAGGCGTATAGTACTTGACGGTAATTAAATAAATTTGGCTACTGCCTATTCAGAAATGGATTTAATTACCGTCAAGTACTATACGCTGGAGCCCACTGATTGATATTGGCGTATTGGGGAAGTATGGAGGGCTTTACTTCAATAATGGCGAAACACCATTTAATATGCTAAAATATTGGCTAAAATTTTTCAAAAACACAGAAAATATATTACTTCTTGGCTTTTCCCAACGACAATCGCTGTAAGTGGGTGGAGGCGTACATACTGCTATAATGCGTATATGAATTTGGCTACTGCCTATTCAGAAATTAATAAACGCATTATAGCAGTATGTACGCTGGAGCCCACTGATTGATATTGGCGTATTGGGGAAGTATGGAGGGCTTTACTTCAATAATGGCGAAACACCATTTAATATGCTAAAAATATTTCTTGCTTTTATTTGCTTGCTTTTTTATCTTTTTTTAATAATCTTCACAAAAATAAGTATTTTTTTGAGAAAAAAAAATTTTTTTTCAATTTTTTTTCATTTTTTTTTCAAAAAAATTATCATAAAATAAAAATATTTACACTTCTCTCTCAATCGTATATTGAATGAGCATTTTGAGGGCATTTTTATATTCGTTATCTGCAAAAGTACTGAGAATTTGGTAGGCTTCTTCGCAATATTTTTGCATTGTTTTTTGGGTATATTCTATACCACCGCTTTTTTTAACATATTCTATCACTTCACGAACTTTTTGAGATTTGTGGCTGTGATTTTTTACAAGATTGATGATGTGATTTTTTTCGTGTTTTTGGGCATTTTCTAAGGCATAAATTAGCGGAAGTGTCATTTTTTTTTCTTTGATGTCAATACCAAGCGGTTTGCCAATTTCAGCTTCTCCATAATCAAATAAATCATCTTTTATTTGGAAAGCCATTCCTATTTTTTCACCCAAAAGCCTTGATTTTTCAATAATTTCATCATTTTGACCTGTGGAACACGCCCCAACCGCACAACAAGACGCAATAAGTGAAGCGGTTTTTTGGCGAATTATCTCAAAATACACATCTTGTGTAATATCTAACCTGCGTGCTTTTGCAATCTGTAACAATTCCCCTTCGCTCATTTCTCTAACTGCTTGCGACACGATTTTTAAAAGCATAAAATCACCATTATCCACCGAAAGCAAAAGCCCTCTTGATAAAAGATAATCACCTACAAGCACCGCAATTTTATTTTTCCAAAGGGCATTTATAGAAAAAAAACCACGTCTATAATTTGCTTCATCTACCACATCATCATGTACGAGGGTCGCAGTATGCAAAAGTTCTATGAGTGCAGCGCCTCTATGTGTGGTGTCATTGA
>JAAFIN010000169.1 GCA_013297825.1 Cytophagales bacterium | reverse complement strand
CGAATTAGCAGATAATTTGCCTCAAAATTTATCCCAAAATTTACCCAAAAATCTTATTATAGGAATTTATTTGGCTATTATTATTCACCCTCAACAATTTTCATTTTGGGGAATTTGGGGGCTTTATTTTTTGCAAAATAATTACATTACAAATGAATTTTTGTCTATTTTGTGGTTTGCATTGGGGGCAGGAATAGGTGCAGGAAGTTTTTTTATGTTGTTGTATTTTTTGGGGAAATATTTTTTAAATTTTATTCAAAAAAACAAAATGTATTTGTATTATTTTACTTCTTTTTTAATGTTGATTTTGGGATTATTGGAATGTAAGCGTTTTTTTATGCTTTAAAAAAAACAAAAAAGTCAAAAATTTTAATACTAAAATTTTTGACTTTTTGTTTTGGCTATTTTGCATTTGTACTTACGCCTTACACCTTATATTATTTTCCTGCACTTTGTTCATCAACATATTTCATCAATTTTTGTAATTCAGCTTTATTTTTTGCGTTGATTTTATTTTCTTTTACAAAAGTTTTTTGAGCTGGTGTATTTCCAAGAGCTTTTAGTATGCTTGATGTATTGTATTTAATACTTTTTACTTCACCATTTGGCAATACCAGAAAATATTTACTTTCAGATTCCAAACCAAGTTCTGATTGCATACCACCATAAGTAGCAGTAGAAGGTTTGAGTTGCATAAAAATCTTATGCAAAATTGTGTGTTTGCCTTCATAAAGCACCTCAAAATAACTATTTTCTGATGTACCTTCTATACCTTTTACGCCATTTTTATAATTTAAACGTTCAGTAATATTATTTTTTGGATTTTTTACTTCCAATATAAAACCGCCAATCGTTGGGCTTGATGCCTCATAAATAGCCATATCTTTCATATATTGGAGTTTATCCTCAAAAGCATCATATCTCAACATTTGTGAAATTTGTTTTTTGCTTGTAGTAATGATAAAACCTTTTACAAATTCGGTTGTAGTATATGGATTACCTGAAAAACGTGTTGCTTGTGATTTAGAACGCAAAGGTACGCCCCCAAAATCTGTTACGTTGCTCACTTGTGCGAAAACAGAAGTAAGAGAAAAAAGGTAAACCAATAAAAATAACAATGTTTTAGAAAACGTGTTAGAAAACATAAATAATATTTTAGAATTTTTTGAAAAATTTTAGGAATAGAAAAAAGTTTTTTAGAAAACTTAAAAAATTGTGCAAAATTAAAGAAATTTTCTTTTAAATATATTTTTTTATTACTTTTTTTGTATCTTTTTATTGGAAAGAAAAAACTAAAATTTTTTAATTCCTAATTCTTAATTCCTAATTCTTAATTCCTAATTCTTAATTCCATTATGCGTTTTTTAGACAAAATAGCCCTCATCACAGGTGGGGCGCAAGGTATTGGCTTGGCGGTTGCACAAGCGTTTGCACAAGAAGGTGCTACAGTAATTATTTGGGACGTGCAACACGAAAAAGCACAAGAAGTGGTTGCAAATATTGAAAAACAAGGCGGAAAAGCCTTTACACAAAAAGGTGTGGATATTACTTCGCTTGCTTCTACTGAATTATTTGCGAAAGAGATTCACGAAAAATATGGCAAAATTGATATTATTGTCAATAATGCTGGCATTGTGCGTGATGCGTCTTTTCTCAAAATGACCGAAGAACAATGGCATCAAGTTATCAATGTAAATCTTACAGGAACTTTTAATTGTACCAAAGCGGTAATTCCTTATATGACTGCCCAAAATTATGGAAGAATTATCAATATTTCGTCAGTTTCTGGGTTGTTTGGTAATTTTGGACAAACTAATTATGTTGCAGCAAAAGCTGGTGTTTCTGCAATGGTAAAGGTTTGGGGCAAAGAGCTGGGGAAATTTAATGTTACTGCTAATGCTATTGCACCTGGGCCTATTGCGACCGATATGCTTGCAACTGTCCCAAATGAAGTGCTTACGCAAATGCAAATGCGTGTACCTGTGCGTAGATTAGGCGAAGGAAAAGATATTGCAAATGCGGTTCTTTTTTTGGCTGATGAAAAAAGCGGTTTTGTTACAGGGCAAACGCTGTGCGTAGATGGCGGATTTACGCTGGGAGGATAAATTTGAATGGTAAATGTTAAATGGTAAATGGAACAGCCAAATTTTGAATAACAAAGTATCAATCAAAAAATTATGAAAAAACCTAAAAAAGAAACTAATTCAGAAAAACTCAAAAATGAACAAGCACAAGCAAATAAATTTGATAAAATCATCAAAGAAAATATTTTGCCAAGTGTGGTAATGCTTGTAAATCACGTTTTACAGCTTGATATTGATATTCAAAACCTTTCAGATTTGCCTGAACAAATCCAAACCACCACAGAACGTGAGCCTGATGTGTTGAAAATGGTTAATTTTCCAAATGAACCACACAAAAATTATATTTTACAAATTGAATTTCAAACATTGAACAATGAAGAAATGCAACAAAGAATGATGGAATATTATGCGATTTTGCATAGAAAACACAAAGTTCCTTTGTTACAATTTGTCATTTATATTGGGCATAAAAAAATGGAAATGGAAAGTGAAATTCGCCATAAAAATCTCTTTTTCAAATATGATTTATTTGATATGGAAACTGTGAATTATAATCAATTTCTTGATTCAGACATTCCAGAGGTAGTTATGTTGGGTGTTTTGTCAGGTTTTGGACACGAAGAAAAGGAGGAAGTTTTAGAAAAACTTTTACAAAAAATTGTTACACTTTCTACCACACTTCCACGTTATAAAAATACAAATATCAAGGACAAATTTGTTACACAATTCAGTATGTTGTCCAAAGTCAAAAAATTACATTACTTTATTCCCCAAATTCTTAAAAAAATGGCACTAACTTTTAATATTGAAGATGACGAGTTTTACAAACAAGGTGTAAAAACAGAACGTGAAAAAGCAAATTTAGAAAAAGAGCAAGCACTTTTTAACCTTTTACAAAAAAATGTCCTCAAGGCTCACAATAAAGGTATGAAAATTCACGACATTGCTGACATCTTTGATGTAAGCATTGAAGAAGTAAAAAATATCATTAAAAATGCAAAATAAGTTTTTGCTTTATCCCCCAAATTCTTAAAAAAATGGCACTAACTTTTAATATTGAAGATGACGAGTTTTATAAACAAGGTGTAAAGACAGAACGTGAAAAAGCAAACTTGGAGAAAGACCAGCTTATCCAAAAAAACATTCTTAAAGCACATCAATCAGGAATTGATATTAATATGATTTCAAATATTTTTGATGTAAGTATTGAAGAAGTAAAAAATATCATTAAAAATGCAAAATAAATTTTAAAAAAGGTTTTGATAATTTCTTATCAAAACCTTTTTTTATGGTGTTATTTTATTGTAAAAGAAACTATTTTTTAGCAGAATTAACAAGATTAAAAGATAAATAGGATTGAATAACACTTATGAAATATCTTAAACCTTAAACTTTGAACCTTAAAATTTAAGCTTCTTGAATATTTGGTTTAGTTTTTTCAACTATCCCAAATATTTTATTCACAAATTCAATCATACTATCTACCAAGCTATACATTACAGGTACTACAACAAGCGTAAGCAACATTGAACTACTTAATCCTCCTATCAATGCCCACGCAAGACCATTTTTCCATTCTGCACCTGCACCTTTTGCAAGTGCGATTGGTAACATACCCAACACCATTGCAATCGTAGTCATTAGGATAGGTCGCAAACGTGTTTTACCAGCTTCAATTAACGCTTCGTATGTTTTCATTCCTTGTTCTTGTTTCATTTGATTAGCAAAATCCACCAAAAGAATTGCATTTTTTGCTACCAAACCCACAAGCATAATCATACCCAACATTGAGAAAATACTCAAAGAACTCATTGTAAGTGCAAGTGCTAATAATGCCCCCATAATCGCTACAGGAATGGAAAATAATACCACAAAAGGATATACATAACTATCATACAATGCCACCATAATCAAATACATAAACAAAATAGATGCTATCAACGCAAAACCTAAGCTACCAAAAGCCTCACCTTGTCGCTTTAAATCACCGTCTTTGCTTACCACAATATCAGAAGGCATTTTTGTATTGGCTACTATGTTATCAATATCAGCACCTACATCTCCCACAGTACGCCCTAATACTTGTCCTTCTATCACAACAGAGGACATTCTACTTCTGCGTTCAAGTTTGGACGCTCCTGTTGTTTGGTTGATTTGTGCAAATTGACTTAATTTTATGTTTTGACCTTGATTATTTACAAAAATAATGGAAGAAACATCATCAATATTTTTTCTATCAAAATCATCTAATTTTACATTGATGTCATAATTGTAATCACCATCTTCATATTCTGATTTATCATTACCACTAAACGCATTTTGCATAGTTGCACCTACTGCATCCATTGTAAGCCCTAAATCAGACATACGTTTTTTGTCAATTTGTACCGCAATTTCTGGGTTTCCATTTTCAGCAGAAAGTTTTATATTAACAGTTCCAGGAATTTTGCTAATTTTATCTCTTAGAATATTAGCATATTTAAACAAACTGTCATTATTATTTCCTGTAACTACAAATTGCAAAGGTGCGTTATTAGCTTGTCCTGTAAAACCCATTTCGGAGGTTGTGATTTTTGCCCCTGCTACTTTTTCAGCTATTTCATTGCGAATGAGCGTGGACATAATGCTTGTAGGGTGAGGACGTTCTTCACGTTCTACAAGTTTTACGTTTAATTCAGCTTTAAATACAGTTGCTTGTCCGCCTACCAATTCTGATGTAGCTCCTACTGTGGTAAAAATACTTTTGACGTGTTTATTTTCAAAAAGAAGTTTCTCTACTTTTTGGCTAATGCGGTTTGTTTGTTCCACAGTAGCATCTTTTGGAAGTTCAACATTTATAATAAATTCGCCTCTGTCGCCTTGTGTAACAAATTCAGAACCTATAAAACCATATTTTCCCAAAAGAAAAGAACTAAAAAATAAGCCAAACGCAACAATTAAAGTTAATAATTTGTAACGCAAACATACTTTTAGCAAAGCCAAATAAGCATTTGTGAGCTTATCAATTTGTTTTTCAAACCAAATAATAAATGCACCAAAAAATGTTTTAGGATTAAGATGTGAGGCTTTTGAAAAACGTGAGGCTAATAATGGTGTTACGGTAAATGACACAAACAAACTCATCAAGGTAGAAACTACTACTACCAATGAAAATTGACGTAAGATATTAGAAATCAATCCACTTACAAGTGCAATCGGTAAAAACACCACCACGTCCACAAGTGTAATAGACATTGCAGAGAAACCTATTTCTTGCCTTCCATCTAATGAAGCTGTGCGAGGGTCTTTGCCCATTTCTAAATGTCGGTGTATATTTTCCAATACCACAATGCTATCATCAACCAAAATACCTACCACCAACGAAAGTGCAAGTAAAGTCATCAAATTAAGGGTAAAACCCATCATAAACATTGCAATAAATGTAGAAACAATAGACGCAGGAATTGCAATCATTACTATCAACGCATTTCTCCAACTATGCAAAAACAAAAGCATTACGCCTGCTACCAACAAAACCGCAAGTAATAAATCTTCTATCACAGCATCTGCAGCTTTCATCGTAAATTCTGTGGTGTCTTGTGCTATGGAAAACGTAATACCTTGTTTGGCATATACTTTTTCCAAATTAGCAAGTTCTTTCATTACCTGTTTTTTCACTTCTACAGCGTTGGCATCAGTTTGTTTTCTAACCATAAGCCCAATGGAATTATTACCATTTACGTGGGTTATTTTCTCAATTTCTTTTTGAGCGTCTTGTATTTCTGCAACTTGGTGCAAATAAATAGGCGAACCAGAGCGGTCAGTAGCTACGATAACATTTTTGAGTTCTTGGAGGCTTTTAAATTTACCAGCAAGACGAATAAGATTTTGATTATCTTGGGTTTTAATTTTTCCTGTTGGAAAATCAAGATTTGACCTTTGAATAGCTTGTGAAACTTGCAAAATAGAAAGGCTGTAACTTTCTAACTTCTTTTTATTTACATTTACACGAATTTCTCTTTCTTCACCACCTACCAAATCCACTGCACCTACACCGTTTAATTTGGTAAGAGCAGGCACAATACGCTGTTTTACCACATCAAAAAGTTCGGTTGGCGATACTTTTCCCGCCACACCCATACGAATAATAGGAGCTTCTGTAAAAGATATTTTGCTTACGCTTGGGGTTTTGGCATCAGAAGGAAGTTGTGAAAGAATTGCATTTAATTTACGTTGGGCATCAAGCAAAGCATCATCTATTTTGGTGCTTGCCCCAAACTCTACAATTACAGTAGAAAAACTTTCTTGTGAAATGGAGCGAATAGTTGCCACGCCTTCCATTGTTGCCACTGCATCTTCTATTTTTTTGCTTACTGATGTTTCAACTTCCTTAGGAGAAGCACCAGGATATTGTGTTGTAATGGTAATAATGGGCAAAGAGAACTTAGGCATAAGTTCGTAGCCCAATGTCATATAACTAAACACACCCAAAAACGTGAGTACCGAAAAGATAACCACGATAAGGCTTGGGCGTTTTACTGCTAATTCGGTGAGAGTCATATATTTATAATTATGAATTATTGATTATGAATTATGAATGGAAATACAATTAGTAATTACAAATTTTTAATTATGAATTATAAATGAATGATTATGGATTTTTGATTGTGAATTAGTAATTATATATATTTAATTACAACTAAAAATTTAAAATTATTTAATTATTTTAAAAATAATTAAAATAAAATTTGGGTAATTAAATAAATACAATTAATAACTAATAATTCATAATTTATAATTCATAATTCATAATTATTATTTTATTTCCGTTACTTTCGTTTTGTCCTGTAAATTGATTTGTCCTGTAACTACTACTTTTTCGCCATCTTTCAAGCCTTCAACAACCTCAATTTTATCATTTTTCACAGTACCAACTTTTACTTTGCGAGCAAAGGCAACACCATTTTCCACCACAAAAACCTGTGCATCTTGAATACTACCCACAATCGCCTTGCGAGGAATCATCAAAGCACTACCACTTTTTGCAAATTGGAAATACACCACACCAAACAATCCACCTCTCAATGATGCACCAGTACTATTATTTACTTGGATTTCCACTTCATAACGTTTTGAATTGTCAGCTTTTACTGCAAGATTGGTTACAACACCACTAAAATCCGCTTCAGGATACGCATCAATTTTAATTTTTACAGCTTGTCCTTGTTGGATTTTCATTAGCTCACTTTCAGATACTTTGATAATCATTTTGAGGCGAGAAATATCAGTAATATCAGCGATTGGTACATTAGGAGCGAGATAAGAGCCTTTTTCTATTGCTTTGCGAGAAACTACACCAGAAATAGGCGATTTAATAATCGTTTTAGCAAGGCGTTCTTTGAGTGCTTCTACTTGTTGCTCTGCGGTTTGGAGGGCGTATTTTGTATCATCATATTGAGCCATTGTTCCAACGCTTGATTTGGCGAGATTTTCTACGCGTTCAAAATCTTTTTTGCGTTTTTCTAAGGTAATATTTGCGATTTTTAGTTCTCTTTGTATGGTTTCATCATCAAGTTTTACGAGCATTTGCCCTTCACTTACGAAAGAACCTTTTTCAAAATACACCGCAATCGTTCTACCTGCGGTTTCAGACGCAAAATTAAGTTCTCTATTAGGTTCAAGGTTTCCTGTAAGGTTAAAATTTCCTTCAAAATTTTCAATGCTTGCACCCACAAGCGAAACAGGATAAGTATCTACGGTTTTTTCTGCAATTTTAGCAGTTTCTTTGGCTTTTTCTTTGTTGTGTGTAAGCGTAAAAGCAATAACTGCCACAAAAGCCACTAAAAATAAAGGTATTCTAACGATTTTCCAAAGTTTTAGCATAAAAAAGTTTAAGGTTTAAAGTTCAAAGTTTAAGGTTCAAAGCTCAAAAAATTCAAAAATGTATTTGTATTTTCCTGATACCTGACTACTGATACCTAATTACTGATGTGCAAATATACACTAAGAAAACTTAGGAAACTATAAAAAAGTTTAAAGTTTCCTAAGTTTTTTCATTTTTTTTTAATTTTCTTTAAAAAATATAATTTTTTTGATTTTTTGTTGTATTTTATTCATAAAAATTACAAAAATTTATTTTTTTAATTAAATTGGCTGTTTAATTCCTAATTCTTAATTTCTAATTCCTAATTCCTAATTCTATGTCTTTTGACAAAACCCAAGTAGAAAGTTTCTACGAACAACTCAAAAATGAGCCAAATTTTCCACAAGCATATTTAGAAGAAATATTTTTGGTAGGAAAACTCACAACTAACACCAATCTCCAAACAGAAATTGGTAATCTTATTACACAACATTTTGACAAAACGCTCACAAAAGCATACAAAAGTCGCAAGCAATTTCCAAAATTTGACAAATTTTATCCTTATAAAGTAATGGAAACGCTTTTTAGTTATGGCAAAAGTTCCACAATATTGGATTTGGGTAAAATGTATGGACTTTTGGGCTTTGATGAGATTTATATTTCTGACCATCAAAAATGGACAGAAATTCCTGAAGATTTGGGGCGTTTTACGAATTTGCGTAGATTAGAATTGGCTCAGGACGCTGGTTTTAGGTCTTTGCCTGAACATTTGGAACGCTTAATCAATCTTGAAGAAATAAAATTGGAAGGTTTAAATGAAATTCCAACGTGGATAACCCGTTTGCCAAAATTACATAATTTAAGTATATTTTTAGGAAATTTTCCAGAATTTCCAAAGGAAATTGCAAAATGTGAGTATTTGGAAGAATTAGATATTGATGGAAGGTCGCATTGGACAATGGACGAATCGTCTATTCATCTCACTTTGAAAGGCAATTTTAAAAATTTTAAAAATCTCAAACAACTGCGGGTTTATTATTTTAATCAAGAAACTTTGCCAGATGATTTTTTTGAAGGTTTGGAAGAATTAGAAGAATTATCTATTGGGCGATTTAAAAACCTAAAATATCTTCCTATTTCTTTGGGAAAATTGAAAAATTTGAAAAAATTAGAGGTTTATGTAATGGATAATTTGCAAGAATTGCCTTTGTTTTTGACAAATTTAACCAATTTAGAAACATTAAATGTAGGAAATTTGCCTGTTGTAAAAATTCCTGTGGAAATATTAAATTTGCCAAAATTACAAAATTTCAGGCTTAATAATATGCCTAATCCGCAATTTAAAGCAGGAAACGAAATTTTAAGTGAATTACCCAAAGAATTTGATAAATTTAAACAAGCCTAATAGAGTCCTTTAAATGAAACCATTTTGGAACACGGATTTTACGGATTAACACAGATTTTCACGGATTTTTTTCTTTTTTTCGTAAAATTTTGATGTTTTTTATCAATTTTTAGACTTCATTTTAAAAACTCTAATAATAATTCCTAATTCCTTTCTCCTGACACCTTTCCCCTTACACCTTTCCTTTCCCCCTACACCTTTCCCCTGATACCTTACACCTTTCCCCTTGTACCTTTCCCCTATTCTTTATTTTCCAATTCTTCAATGCGTTTTTTGAGTTCATCAACTTCTGAACGCAAGGCAAAAGGCGTATTTTGGAGTAATTTTTCAAAAATTTTAGCAACTTGTGCCTCAAATTCTGTTTTTTTGGTTTCAGAATGATTCATAAAATCATTATAAATGCGTTTTCCTTCTTCCAAAGAAACATTTTTATCCGCTAAATACTGTTGAAAACTTTTTTGAAGGTTATCAGTTGTAAGACTTACAAAGCCCAATGTATCCAAAAAAAATGTCTGCCAATCTTGTGGCTTTTCATTTTGTTTGTTTTCTTCTTGTGAATTTTGATTTTGTGGGTTTTCTTCCATAAATTTTTAATTAAAGATAAAAATAAAATTTTGAATTATTGAATAATTATTGCAAAAATACATTTTTGTAAAACAATTTACAATGTTGCTTATATGCTATTTTGGGTTTAATTTTGAACATTAAACTTTGAACTTTGAACTTTAAACTTTCTATACTTTGAAAAATATATTTCTAAAAATTCGCAATATCATTCGTGAAACACCAGAAGCAGTAACCATTCAATTTGAAAACCCTGAAAATGGCAAATTGCAATATGAAGCAGGGCAATTTTTGACTTTTTTGTTTAGTGTAAATGGTGAAGAAATACGAAGGTCTTACTCTTTTAGCAGTTCGCCTGATGTAGATGAATTTCCTGCGGTAACTGTCAAGGCAGTCCCAAGCGGAAAAATCTCAAATATTCTTAACCAACAAGCAAAAGCTGGTGATGTGTTGGAAACTATACCACCACTTGGCAATTTTGTGCGCACATACAACAACGAAAATGAAAAATTATTGGTGCTTTTTGGTGGTGGAAGTGGTATTACGCCTTTATTTTCATTGCTCAAAACCACACTTTTACACGAACCAAATACAAAAATAGCACTTATCTACGCCAATAAAAGTCAAGAAACTATAATTTTTGACAAACAACTTGAAGAATTACAAAAAAAATACAATAACCGTTTTCAAATTATTACAGTTTTAGAAAAAGCAGGATTTTTTTGGAATAAAGGTTATAAAGGCTACTTAGATACCTCAAAAATTGAAAAAATTTTAGGCAAATTACCCAAAATATCTGCTGAAAAAACAGAGTATTTTATGTGCGGTCCCGCACCAATGATGCAAGCAGTTGAAAAAGCATTTAAAGACCTAAAATTACCCTTAGAAAACCTCAAAAAAGAGGTTTTTGTATCGCCAAACGACCAAAAAAATACCGAAGAAATCACCACAAAAACCGCTTCAAACAGCTCAGATGGGCATACTATTACACTCAAATACGATGGCGAAACGCATAGTTTGTTTGTACCACACAATCGCACCATTTTGCAGTCCGCAATGGCAAAAAATATTGACCTTCCGTACTCTTGTCAGAGCGGAATGTGCACTGCTTGTATGGGAAAATGCACAAGCGGAAAGGTAAAACTTACCGAAGAAGATGCGCTCACACCCAAAGAACTTGCACAAGGCTTTATTCTTACTTGCGTAGGACACCCTTTGAGTGATGATGTGGTGATTGAAGTGGAATAAATGAATTAGGAATTAGGAATTGAACAGCCAGATTCTTTCAGAATGACACATTTATTTGTTTCCTTAAACCTTGAACTTTAAACCTTAAACTTTAAACTTTTGAATGGAATTAAAAACATTAGTAGAAAATGCGTGGGAAAATCGTGAGCTTTTGCAAGAAAAAGCAACCCAAGAAATCATTTTTGGCATTATAGAACAACTTGATAAAGGTGTTTTGCGTGTAGCAGAACCACAAAATAACGCTTGGATAGTAAATGAATGGATAAAAAAAGCGGTTATTATGTACTTTCCTATTCGTCAAATGCACACACACGAGGTAGGAATTTTTGAATACCACGATAAAATGCCCCTCAAAAGAGATTATGCTTCGCTTGGGGTGCGTGTAGTGCCTCCTGCGGTAGCAAGACACGGAGCATATTTGGCAAAAGGCACGATTTTAATGCCTTCCTACGTGAATATTGGGGCGTATGTGGATAGCGGAACAA
>JAAFIN010000168.1 GCA_013297825.1 Cytophagales bacterium | reverse complement strand
GGGTCTATATTTTAGCAAAAAATAAAAAAGTTATCAACATCGTATGTTGATAACTCACGAAAAAATGTGGATAACTCACGAAAAAATGTGGATAACTTTGGGGTCAAATGTGGATAACTTTTTCCTGACATTTTGTCGTGTTGATAACTTCGTGAGTTATCCACAAGTTATCCACATAAAAATGGCACTTATCCACACATAGGAATTTAGCAAGAAATTAGAAAAGTACAATTTTTATTTTTTTAGTCCTTTATCAACAAAAAAACAAAGTTATCCACATTTTTCAACGAAAAATGTGGATAACCTACTAAAAAACCTTTTTTAAGAAAATTGATAATGGTTACAAATAGGATAACAATGTGGATAACTTTGTTAAATTCATTTTTTTGATGAATTGCTAATATTTTTAACATCTTGGAATTTTACGCAAATTTTTTCCAAAAAAAAAAGTTATCCACATACTCATCATAACCATGTATTTTAATTTTCTCTTAATTAAATACAATTACTTTCTAAGAAGTAGATTTTATAAAAAAGTTGTTTTTTACATTTTTTATCCTTAACTTTTTGAAAAATTAGAAAATCAATTTTTCTTAAAAAACTTTAAAAAAAATTTTTTCAAAAGTTTTTTTTGTAACTTTGACACCAGAACAATTTTTTAACCGTTTTGAAAAATAGGATATAAAAACCTATTTTATTGATTTTATTTAAAAAATCTTTGTCCAAATCAGTAACGCAAGGTTTTATACCCTGCGTTTGAAATCAGATATTAGAACAATTTTTTGTTTATGAAAAAAATTTCTTTAACATTTTGGAAAGTCTATTTGGCGTGTTTTTGCTTGTTTTTTGTGCAAATAATGCCCCTATTAGCCCAAAACACCACCGAAATCCTTGCCCTTGCTGAACAATATATCAGCAACCAAGAATACGACAAAGCACGTGAAACCCTTGAAAAAGTAACCAAAGGTAAAAATTTTATTTTGGTTTATCCTGCGTATTTACAAACGCTTTTGAAGCTAAAAGACTTTAAAGAAGCAGAAAAAACCGCCAAAAAAGCGGTTAAAGAAAACCCTCAAAACCCTGTTTATCGCATAGACGTTGCCCTTGTGCTTGAACAGGCAAAGCAAATTGAGAAAGCTGACAAGGAAAATAACAAAATCGTAGATGAAATCAAAAAACAACCTGACGAGGTAATTCTTACTGCTCACGAGTATTGGCTCAAACTTGAAAAACCTGAATGGGCAAATAAACTCATAGCAGAAACACGCAAATCACGCAATCAACGCAATCTTTTTGCGTTGGAAATGGCTGAAACATACCGAAATCTCAATCAAACCGAGAAAATGATTGAGGAATATATCCTGTACGCAACCCAAAATCAAGCGAATTTGGAAACGGTAAAAGGCTATTTGCAGGACAATCTCCAAAAACCTGAAAATTTTGATAAATTGGAAAAAATGCTCCTTACCGAAACCCAAAAAGACAACCAAGAAAGTGCTTACAATGAACTGCTTTTGTGGCTTTATTTGCAACAAAAACGCTTTCTTAGAGCTTTTGTGCAGGCAAAATCTTTGGACAAACGCTATCAAATGGGCGGAAGTGAAATGCTAAATATTGGACAAATTGCCCTAAAAAATCAAGATTATGAAGGTGCCAAAAGTTTTTTTGAGTATGTGGTGCAAACCTATCCAAATACCGAAAATTATAGTTTTGCAAGAAATCTTTACCTCAAAACACGTGAAGAAATCATCAAAAATAGCTATCCAACCAATTTGGAGGACATTAAAAGCCTTGTGGGTGATTATGACAAACTTATCCAAGAATTGGGCAAAACTACACGCACATTGGACGCAATGCGTAGCAAAGCACTTTTGTTAGCATTTTATTTGGACAAAAAAGAGGAAGCAATTGCTCAACTTGAAGAAGCATTAACGCTTAGTGTGGGTAGAACAGACTATTCCGCCAAATGCAAAATTGATTTGGGAAATATTTATTTGCTCAAAAATGAAACGTGGGAAGCTACTCTGTTGTACTCACAAGCAGAAAAATTGCGAAAAGAAGACCCTATTGGCTATGAGGCAAAGCTCCAAAATGCCAAACTTTCATATTACAAAGGCGAATTTGAGCTTGCAAAAGAACATTTGGATATTTTGAAACAAGCTACCACAAGAGAAATTTCAAATGATGCCATTGATTTGAGTTTGTTTATCCAAGATAATACCGCAGAAGATTCGCTTGGTGTGGCTTTACAAGCGTTTTCTAAGATTGAACTAATGATATTCCAAAACAAACAAGAAAGTGCGACAGAAGGGCTTAAATTGCTCAAAAAAAGCTATCCTGAAAGTTCGTTGTCTGATGATATTCTCCTGTTGCAAGCGAAATTAGCAATGAAAATGGGCAAATTTGAGGATGCAGTAGCATTTCTTTCAGAAATAATCATTCATCACCCTGACGACATTCTTGGAGATGATGCAGAGTTTCTAACAGGCAAAATCCAAGAGGATAACCTCAAAAACAAAGAAAAAGCAATGGAACATTACGAAAAAATCTTAACAAAATATCCAGGAAGTATTTATGTGGCAGAAGCTCGCAAAAGATTTAGAACACTTAGGGGCGATATTGTAAATTAGGTGTTTTTAAAGCGTTTTAAACGATTTTATTTTAAAAATAATCATATTTAATAAAAAAATATAAAAACCTCTCAAAACGCTTTATTTAGCAATTTGAGAGGTTTTTATTTTTATGCAACTTTTGGAAGGGTTTCAAACTCTCCAAAAGTTTTTGTTATGATAAACCTATAAGGTTTTTAAAACCTTATAGGTTTGATAAAATAAAAACGAAAAATAATATATAAATCTAAATAATTTTTTAGTTTAAAATAAATTTTTAAAAAGTAAAAAAATGCAATAAAATCCTTTAAAAGTACAAAATCCTTTAAAAATTCAAAAAGTTATCCACATTATGTGGATAAGTATGTGGATAACTATGTGGATAAAATGTTGATAACTTTTTTAGGTCATTTTTTAGGGTATAAAATCATACAAATAAAAATTATTTTTTAAGTAGTTCAAAAATTGATTAAAGTTGCGTAATAAAAAACGCATTGTTAAAAAAATTAGAAAAAAATTGAAAAAATCCTCAAAAACAAAAAAGTTATCCACATAATGTTGATAACTATGTGGATAACTATGTGGATAAAATGTTGATAACTTTTTTTGAACAATATTTATTAAAAAATTAGCATAGTAGATTTTTATATACGTAAATTATTTTTTAGTTACTCCTAAAATGTAATAAACTTCATAAATTTGTATTTTTTTAAAAAGTTATCCACATTTTTGGAAAAGTTATCCACATAATGTGGATAACTATGTTGATAAGTATGTGGATAACTTGTTGATAACTTTTTTTGAGCAAAAATGTTAAAAAAAAATTCTTAACTTTTAGGTAACAATAAATTAATTTTTAATTAAAAACTAAACTTTTAAATTTTTGAGCATTTTTTTGAAAAAACCTTAAAAAATAAAAAGTTATCCACATTTTTGAAAAAGTTATCCACATTTTGTGGATAAGTACGTGGATAAGTATGTGGATAACTTGTTGATAACTTTTTTTGGTTAAATTATTAAAAAATTGCTAAAAAAATAAATATTTTACTTTGGTATAAAATTTTATGCTTGCTTATAAAAACACAAAAAAAACACCAACTTTCTGGGGAAAATTGGTGTTTTTTTATTTTTTATTTAATACAATGGTTTAAGTCAAACTTTCTATTGCATCTTTGAGCAATTCAAGGATTTTGAAATCTGTTTTTGAAAGCTCAAAAATCTCACCGCTTTGATGTTTTCTTGCAAATAATGTGTGTAAAAAGGTTTCTAAATCGCAAGAAGTTTTAATATCTGAAACATTTATTATCAATTCAATGGTAACTCTTGGAGAAATTGCCCTAAAAGCCTTCAAACGAGCTTCTGGTTCGTGGCTTCTGCCTATTTTGGTGTGATTGTTATCAGGATTGAATGCAAAATACACATAATATGTGTTAAGTGGTTCTGCTTTTTTGTGAGGATTGTAAGGCATATTATCCATCACATTTACCAAATGACTTACTGTTTTGGTCATTTTTTCCTGAAATTCGTGATGTTTTGCATTTTCTGTTTCCAAAAAACTCATTCTGAATAAGATTTTTTGAATTTCAGCAGGAAGTAATTGATGTTGTGGATTTTGTTGAAGTTGAATAAGTTTTTTCTCACAATCCAAAAAATAATACCTAACTTCTTTGCCTTTATCCGTTTGTGCAAGCATTGCAAAAGATTTGGCACAATCAGTAGAAAGCATTATTTTATCAATCCATTTTGCTCCAGATACCTGCTCCACTTTATTGTGGAGCAGGTCATAATCTATTCCAATTTTAAAATTAGCCTCTAATGTGCGTTTTGCAGCATCTTTGCGGGCATATCCCACCCATTGCCAAAATTCATCAAAATTAACAGGAAATTGTTCTTTGCTATTCACATACGTTTGAATAGCGTTTTGGGTTGTTGGAAATAAATTTCCATTTTCAAGGTTTTTTTCGGTGTTTTGCATAATAATTATTTATTATTTAGAGGTTTGTTTTATGTTAAAATTTGAAAACAAACCTTTTTTTGTTTGGAAATGAATTAAATAACAAGCAAATCTAAAAAATAAAAATGAGAAAACCAAATTTTTTAGCTAAAAAATTTGGTTTTTTTATAGATTTTACAAACTAATTGCAATTTTTGGAACTAATTAAAAAATAAGATTGTTATGCTTAGATTTTATTTTTTAGATTAAATTTTCCAATGAATCTTTAAGCAATTCTATTGCTTTAAAGTCTGAATCCAAAAGTTCAAAAAGTTCACCGCTTTTGTGTTTTGAGGCAAATATTGCGTGTAATGTAGTTTCCAAAGCACAAGCAACTTTAAAACTTGACACATTGATAACTAATGTAATTGTAATATTTGGCGAAGTTGCCTTAAATGCTTTCATACGTGCTTCAGGTTCTTGGCTTCTGCCTATTTTGGTAAGATTATTATCAGGATTAAAGGCAAAATAAACATAATGTTTTGAAAGTGGTTTTGCTTCTTTGTAAGGAATGTATGCACGATTTTCTGAAACATCTACCAAATGATTTATGATTTCACGAAGTTGCTGATTATCTCTTTTTATAAATTGAATATCAAGCAAAATTTGTTGAATTTCAGGAGATAATAATTGATGTTTTGGGTTTTGTTGAATTTGTCGTAATTCTTTTTCACATTCAATAAAATACTGTCTGGCTTCCCTGCCTTTGGTAGAACGTTGTATCATTGCGATTTCTTTGGCGGTGTCAAGCGTCAAAGCATAATCAATTTTATTGTGTGCTGACCGCTCCCCAATTTTGAGGAGCGAATAATCTTGGTTTTCTACAAAACCATATTCAAACATTCTTTTGCACCATTCAGAGAAATCTGTTTTTACACCTAAAAAAGCATATAATTCTCTTGCAGACACAAGTTGCACGCCTTGTTCATTTTGCTCAACTCTAATAAGAGGAGTACTTGAGTTTGAAAAACCCAAATTTTTTTCGGTATTTTGCATAATAATTTTTATTATGTTTATAGGTTTGTTTTAGTAAAAAATTGTAAAAACAAACCTTTTTTTGTTTGGAAATAAGTTTAATAACAAGCAAATCTAAAAATTAAAAACGAAAAAACCAAATATTTTTATTAAAATATTTGGTTTTTTTGTGAATTTTACAAACTAATTACAATTTTTGGAACTAATTAAAAAATAAGATTGTTATGCTTAGATTTTATTTTTTAGATTAAATTTTCCAATGAATCTTTAAGCAATTCTATTGCTTTAAAGTCAGAATCCAAAAGTTCAAAAAGTTCACCGCTTTTGTGTTTTGAGGCAAATATTGCGTGTAATGTAGTTTCCAAAGCACAAGCAACTTTAAAACTTGACACATTGATAACTAATGTAATGGTAATATTTGGCGAAGTTGCCTTAAACGCTTTCACACGTGCTTCAGGTTCTTGGCTTCTGCCTATTTTGGTAAGATTATTATCAGGATTAAAGGCAAAATAAACGTAATGTTTTGAAAGTGGTGTTGCTTCTTTGTAAGGAATGTATGCACGATTTTCGGAAACATCTACCAAATGTTTCATTATTTCGTGAAGTTTTTGGTTATCTTTTTCCAAAAAGCTAATTCTCAATAAAATTTGTTGAATTTCAGGAGATAATAATTGATGTTGTGGATTTTGTTGAAGTTGTAAAATTTCTTTACGCACATTTGAAAAAGATTTTACCAATTTGAGCTTAAAATCCACCACTTCATCAGTATTGCGTGATAATGTACCAATAAAAATAGCTTGGTCTTCTGTGAGATAACAAAATTTTTGTAATTGGTTTGTTTTTCCAATAGCCTCCGTTTCAAACGTCAGCTTTCCAAAGTTATTTTCTATCTTATTTTGGTATTTTCTGATGGTTTCCATCAGATTTTTGTGTTCAATGCCCAAGTCTTGAGCAATCAATCTGCTATCCACAACCCACACATTATTCAAGGAGATAAGTGGAAAGGTTTTTGGATTTTCTCCAAAATTTTGTGTTATTTGCATATAAAATTTTTAATAAAAAAAATTGTTAAAAATTGATATAAAAACTCAAAGTGTAACCATTAGAAAGTCTGCTTTGAGTTTTTTTATGATTTAAAAACTTATAACTATATAAGTTTTAAATTAAAAAAAATAGGAAAAAATTATTTTCCTATTGTTTCGTTTATGGTTTTCACATAAAGTCTTGATATTTTTCTTTTACCATTTTCCCAAATGGAAATATGACTTTCATAAGTCCCTATTTTATCTGCTAATTCTTTTTGTGTTAAACCTGATTTTAAACGAAGTTCTTTTAATTCTTGTCCTGTCATAGTTTTTATAAAATCATAATGCAAACTTATAACATTATAATACAATTTCCAAACATATTTCAAAAATAATATTTGCTTAATTTCAGAAGATAATAATTGATGTTTTGGGTTTTGTTGAATTTGTCGCAATTCTTTTTCACATTCAATAAAATACTGTATGGCTTCCCTGCCTTTGGGTGTGCGTTGCATCATTGCGATTTCTTTGGCGGTGTCAAGCGTCAAAGCATAATCAACACTTGGACGACCTCCTGTACTTTTCCCCAAAATTGGGGTAAAGTCTTGGTTTTCTACAAAACCATATTCAAACATTCTTTTGCACCATTCAGAGAAATCTGTTTTTACACCTAAAAAAGCATATAATTCTCTTGCAGACACAAGCTGTACGCCTTGTTCATTTTGCTCAACTCTAATAAGAGGAGTACTTGAGTTTGAAAAACCCAAATTTTTTTCGGTATTTTGCATAATAATTTTATTATGTTTATAGGTTTGTTTATTGAAAAATTTGAAAACAAACCTTTTTTTGTTGGAAAATAAGTTTAATAACAAGCAAATTTAAAAATTAAAAACGAAAAAACCAAATATTTTTGTTAAAATATTTGGTTTTTTTGTGAATTTTACAAACTAATTGCAATTTTTGGAACTAATTAAAAAATAAGATTGTTATGCTTTAATTTTTCAATTCAATAGATGTTTTTATCATCATTGCCACATTCATATCATATTCATTGAGCATAAAAAGCTCTCTTTGATGATTTTTATTTGCAAAAAGTTTGTGAAAAAGTTGTTCCAAAGCAATAGAAGTTGCTTGTGAATTGGTATTTATGAGCAAAGTAAGTGTTAAATCAGGTTCAACTGCTTGAAAATTCCACATACGACTTTGAGGCAATTTGCTTCTGCCTATTTTTGTCAGTCCATTACTTGGATTGAAAGCAAAATATACAAAAAAATCCCTTGTTGGAATATCAGGGAAAGAAAGTCCAGAAGGTGGTCTTTTGTCCAAAGTATCTTCTGTTAAACTAACCCTTTGACGTAATGCGTCTAAAAATTGTTGTTGTTTTTCAAGTTCATTTTTTAAAAAAGCAGTTTCTGTTTTAAAAACTTCATTATCTTTTTGCAGAAGTGTTATGATTTGTAAAATCTTTTCAGTTTCTACAGAAGGAAAAAATGGTTTTTCATTGATGGGAGAAATGGATTTATTTTGTATTTCTTCTTTGATGTAACTTTCCATCACATTGAAAGCATTGATGTAATTTATTTGAAACTTTAAAGCTTTTTCGCCTGTGTAACGCATTACTAACAAAACAAAAGCATCTCTATTCATTGTGTAAGCCAATTTTTGACGATTGTATGAATCCTCATAAAACATCTCCCCAAAATTGGGGGCATCTTTTATTACACTTGTTTCCAGAATGAGTTTTTTAATATCCCTTAAAACGTGGTCATGACGTTTTCCGAATACCTGAGCAACTTTCAATGAAGTTGTTAATGCTTTGTTGTCTTGTATGATTATAAGACTTGCATTTTGGTCAAAATCTTGGTTTATTTGTGCCATAAATTTAAAAATTTAATTTTAGAGGTTTATTTTGGAAAAAAATTATAAAAATAAACCTTTTTTTGTTGGGAAATAAGTTTAATAACAAGCAAATTTAAAAATTACAAACGAAAAAACAAAATATTTTTGTTAAAATATTTGGTTTTTTTGTTAATTTTCAATATAAATTAAAAGATTAATTTTTTAATAGGAAAAATAAATATGTGAAAAATTAAAATGCTTAAATTATTAAAAATGCGTTTATAAAAATATATCATACGTATAATATATTTTTAAATTAAAGATATTTATTGAATAATCATTAAAAAAATGTTTTTTCTAAAATTTTATTTATTTTTGGGAAAATAAAATTGAAATTCTTTTTAAAATAAAACAATAAAAAAACTATGGAAACGCAATCACGTGTGTTGGTACATTTAGAAAATCGCATCAAAACCATTACTATAAATTACCCAAAAGCAAAAAATGCAGTGGATATTGAAGCAAATAAACTTTTGTTGCAACACATCACAGAAAGCCAAAATGATGGCACAAGAGTAATTATTTTGACAGGTGCAGAAGGAAATTTTTGTAGTGGTGCTGACCTTGCAAGTGGGCTTAATCCTGCAACTTTTGATATGGAAAATTATGTAAAAACTTATATAAATCCTATCATTTTGCAAATTAGACAACAAAATATTCCTGTGATTGCCAAAGTGCGTGGAGCGTGTGCAGGCGTGGGAGCAAATTATGCCTTAGCGTGTGATATGGTTTTTATGTCGCCTACCGCAATGTTGAGCCAAATATTCACGAATATAGGTTTGTCAAGTGATGGTGGTGGTTCGTATTTTATGTATGAACAATTAGGTTTCAAAAAAGCATTTGAATTGATGGCGACTGCTCAAAAAATTCAAGCAGAAAAAGCCTTACAATTAGGATTGATAAATGACATTATCGCAGAAGAAAATCTTGATAATCACGTGCAACAAATGGCTGAAACGCTTGCAAATGGTGCTTATATCGCAATTCAACACACAAAATCCAATCTAAGAGAAGCCACAAAAGGTTCTTTGGCTGATGTGTTGAATAAAGAAGCAGAAAATCAAGCAATCAATTTCAAAACAAAGGATTTTATGGAGGGAATTATGGCTTTTATGCAAAAAAGAAAGCCAAATTATAAAGGAGAATAAATAATGGTGAATGGTAAATGTTGAATGAAAATGCAAAAGTTATCCACATTTTTTAGGAAAATGTGGATAACTTTTTATTTTTTAAAAGTTATCCACATAGTTATCCACATTGTTAAAATTTAAAATTTTATGATAGAAAAAAATCTTTGTAGTATTTTCAAAATACAAAACACACACATTCAGAATAAATATTTTGAATTAAAACCAAATCATTTTCAAATGTTGGAGGCTTTGAAAAAGAAACAATAAAAAAACGTTTCCAAAAACTTTTTAAGAAAAAAAATTCCAAAAATAAATTTCTTACATTTAGAAGTCAAAAAAAAGTATGTAATTTGCAAAAAATATTATAAAAAAATTATCTAAAAAATAAATACTTTTTTATCACTATGAACTTTGACGTGGTAGTTATTGGCTCAGGCCCTGGTGGATATGTATGTGCGATTCGTTCCGCACAATTAGGCTTAAAAACCGCTATTATTGAAAAATATGATACATTAGGCGGAACCTGTCTGAATGTAGGTTGTATTCCTTCCAAAGCACTTTTGGATTCTTCGGAGCATTTTCACAATGCTACACATACCTTCAAAACACACGGTATAAACGTAGAAAACGTAGGAATTGACTTCAAACAAATGATTGAACGTAAAAATCAAGTTGTAAAACAAACTTGTGATGGCGTGGATTTCCTAATGAACAAAAATAAAATTGAGGTTTTTCACGGTGTAGGTTCTTTTGTGGATAAAAATAACATCAAAATCACCAAAAAAAACGGTGAAACTACCCAAATCCAAACCAAAAACACCATTATTGCGACAGGCTCAAAACCTACACTTTTGCCTAATATGACATTAGACAAAACTCGCATTATTTCCTCCACAGAAGCCCTTACTTTGCCAGAATTGCCTAAAACAATGATTGTGATAGGTGCTGGAGTGATTGCTTGCGAATTAGGCTCTGTATATGCACGTTTGGGTACAAAAGTTACAATGATTGAGTATTTAGATGGGCTTATTCCAAGTATGGACAAAGAAATGGGCAAAGAATTGCAAAAATCTTTGAGAAAAATGAGTTTAGAATTCCATTTTAGCCATAAAGTTACGTCTGTTGTCAATAAAGGCGAAACCGTAGAGGTAAAAGCAGAAGGAAAAGACGGAAAAGAAAATGTTTTTGAGGCAGAATATTGTCTTGTTGCCATTGGTAGAAAACCTTTTACTGATGGTCTTGGCTTAGAAAATATTGGTATTGAAACTGTAAAAGGAAAAATTCCTGTAAATGCTCATTTGGAAACAAAAGTTGAGGGAATTTATGCAATAGGTGATGTAATTGACGGTGCTATGCTTGCCCATAAAGCAGAAGAAGAAGGCGTTTTTGTGGCTGAAACTATTGCAGGACAACACCCACACATCAATTATTTGTTAATTCCTGGCGTGGTTTATACTTGGCCTGAAGTAGCAAGTGTTGGCTACACCGAAGAACAACTCAAAACACAAGGAAAAGCCTACAAAACAGGTAAATTTCCGTTTAGAGCATTGGGTAGAGCAAGGGCAAGTATGGATATTGATGGCATTGTAAAAGTATTGGCTGATGCAACTACTGACGAAATATTAGGCGTGCATATCATAGGTGCGCGTGCTGCTGATATGATTGCTACTGCGGTTACTGCTATGGAATATCGTGCCTCTGCGGAAGATGTTGCTCGTATGTCCCACGCCCACCCTACTTATATGGAAGCACTGAAAGAGGCTTGCCTCGCTGCAACTGCGAATAGGGCTTTACACGTTTAAAAAAGTTTAAGGTTCAAGGTTTAAAAAGTTCAAAACAAACACGTGTCATTCTGAAAGAATCTGGCTGTTTTGCATTTGGCTGTTCAATCCTATAAATTTGTATTTAATCCTAAAAATCCTGCTATGGAATGGCAAGAAGTAGAATCTTCCAGCTTAAAAGCAATTGCTTATGACAAAGAAACTGAAACGTTAGGCATAAAATTCAATAATGGTGGTATTTATCATTATTTTGATGTGTCAATGGAAGTTTATCAAGAGCTTTTAAATGCTGAATCATTAGGGCGTTATTTTCTCTATAACATTAGAGAATGTTATGGTTACAGAAAGGTAAAAAGATAACCATAAAAAAAAATCAACTATCTTTTTGATAGTTGATTTTTCTTTTTTTAATAAAAATAATGCTTGTATTTTGGTTGTTTTGGAAT
>JAAFIN010000167.1 GCA_013297825.1 Cytophagales bacterium | reverse complement strand
AATTGGGTCATTGCAGAAAATACATCTTGGTAATTTTGGAAATCACGCTCTGACATCAAACCTGATTCTCTAAGATTATATGCAAATACATACGCATCTTCATAAATAGTGCGGTCTTGAATGGTTGGTTTTTCATTTTTTTTGACTTGTAACACTTGTTTAAATCTACTATTCAAAAAATATATCTGTAAATGAAACGCCCAACGAGGCATATCTTCATAAAAATCAGCTAAATAAGGATTATCCTCTACTGATTCAAAACAAACTTCCCAACCAAAATGTGTGGCTATACGTTGTGCAAGCGTGGTTTTGCCTGCACCTATATTGCCTGCTACTGCGATATGTAACATAAAAAAATTTCTTTTTTGTATAAAATAAACGCAAAAATAATGTTTATTTGCATTTATTAAACTATATCTTAAACTATTATCTAAAAATTTTTATGAAAAATATTAAATGGAAAATGTTTTATATTACGATTTTTATGTATGTAATCGCATTGATTTTATTTTTTTGGTGGTTTTCAACATTTTTTAAATAAAAAAACTTTTCAATTCTCACAAATTGAAAAGTTTTTTTGTTCATAATTTTTTTGATATTAAAAACTTCCTTTGTATTTATTCCCCCTTTGGGGGTTAGGGGGCGTTTTAATATTCATCTTCATTAAACAAAAAATCATCTTTTGAAGGATAATCAGGCCAAATTTCCTCAATACTTTCATAAGGTTGTCCATCATCTTCAAGTTTCAAAAGATTTTCACGCAATTCAAGCGGTGCGCCTGTGCGTTCTGAAAAGTCAATAAGTTCATCTTTGGTAGCAGGCCAAGGGGCATCTTCAAGGTATGATGCCAATTCAAGTGTCCAATACATATTTTATTAAAAAGATAACATTGCGATTTTTTTCCCCACAAAAAAATCAAAATAAAAAGGTAGAAATTCGTCAATTCTCTTTGGGGTTAGAGCATTTTTTTGAATAACTAATTATAATAAAAAAAATTCAATTTTCCAAAAAAAATTAAAAAATTTTTGAAAAAAAATAAAAAAAAGTTTTTTTTTCTAATAAATAAAACTTTTATAAGCAATTTGGTGTTGAATAGAAAATCAATGTTGCAACATTGATTTTCATTTTTTTTATTTATTTAATCTAAAAAAACCAAATTTTTTAATAAAATGTTGAAATCTATCAAAAACTTAACATTCGCAACTGCAATATTTGCACTTGCAACACAATGCCAAGAAGCTCCTAAAAGCGACAAAGCTGACACAAAAGATGCTGTCAAAATAGAAGAAAAAACCGCAAGTGGTGAGCTTGATGTTGATACCAAAAACAGCGAAGTATCTTGGGTAGGCACCAAAAACACAGGTAAACATGATGGCGTTTTCAAAATCAAAGAAGGCAAAATCAAACTTGATGGCGACAAAATCGTAGGTGGTAATGTGGTAATTGATGTAAAATCTCTTGAAGTAAAAGACCTTGAAAAAGGTAAAGGCAAAGAAGATTTGGAAAAACATCTTTTGAGCAAAGATTTCTTTGAAGTAGAAAAAAATCCTACCATTGATTTTGAAATTGCAAAAGTAGTGGGTTATGAAGCTCCAAAAAACAAAGAAAAAACTGATGCTGAATATACATTGGCTGACCCTACACATTATATCACAGGCAATCTTACTATCAAAGGTGAGAAAAGAAGTATCACTTTTCCTGCAAAAGTAAATATCAAAAATGGTAAAGTAGAAGCTAAAGCTAAATTTAATATCAATCGTGTGGATTGGAAACTTAGTTATGGTAGTGATAAATCACTTGGCGACAAATTTATCAAGCCTACTGTTCATCTTGGTTTTTCTTTTGTAGCTGGGAAATAAGAAGGTATCAGGTATCAGTAAAAAGGTATCAGGTAAATAAAAAAATCCAAATATTATTTTGAAGAATAATATTTGGATTTTTTGTTATTGAAAATTAAAAAGTTATTCTTTTAATTTCATAAATTTCTCAATGCCATTTTTATAAGTTTCAAAATAATTTTTGCTGTGATTATCCATTTTGGAAACATTTTCTTTAAAATACAACATATCTTTTTTGTATTCTGTTTCGCTCATTTCAAATGCTTTTTTGGCATATTCTTGTTTTTGTTTTTGGGAAAAAGATGAAACATCTAATAATCTAATTGCCAATACAGGATCTACAAATGTTGATTTTTGCATTTCTTCCAAATAAAATAAAACTTTTTTTCTGGCATCTGGGCTTGTATCTTTGTCCAAATTACATTCCTTTACAATCATCACATAACAGGATTGTTTTATTTTTTCAAAATATTGGTGTGATTGCCATTTTTTATTTTTTACAAAATTCACATAAAAATCATGATATTCCCACCATTCTGCTTTTGGTTTGCCATAATTTTCTCTAAAAAGTAAATCATTAAACCCAGTTTCATCATAAAACCTCATTCTGATAACTGTTTCAGGGATTTCTTGTTTTTGAGCATTTTGTGCTTTTGACAAATTAAAATTTGCACAAAATAAAAAAAGAATTAAAAATAAATTTTTCATAAAAATTAAAAAAATTAAAGATTAAAAAATAAAAAAATTGCTATTTTTAAAATGGCTATTTCATTCAACATTTATCATTTAGGAATAGGAAATAAATAAAATACGACTTTGGTAATTTTTCAAAAAAGTGGTCAGACCTTCGTAAACTACGGTACAGACCATTTTTTTGAAAAATGTTTAACAACAAATTAGTAAGTTATTTAATTTTCGTTCCTTAACATTCAACATTAAATTGGTATTTCAATTAAAAACAAAACACCTTTTCCAAGTTCGCTTTCTACTTGTATCTTTCCATTGATTTTTTGGACGAGATTATACACAATATTCATTCCTAAGCCACTTCCACCGCCTTCTCTATTGGTCGTAAAAAATGGTTCATAAATACGTGCCATCACTTCTGGAGTCATACCATTGCCATCATCTTTGTAAGAAAGAATTACATTTTTGCCTTTTACAGAAGTTTTGAGTTCAATATTGCCTGTTTCTTTTCCTTTAAAACCGTGAATCATAGAATTCATCATCAAATTGGTAACAATTTGTGAAAAAGCACTTGCATAACTGTTGATATCTACTTCCACCAAATCCAAATGAATATTAAAAGGCTTGTTTTTAAATTCAGGTTTGAGTGCCATAATCGTTTCTTGTAGATAATCTTTTAGCTCAAAAGTACGTTCCACTTCGCTTGAATGTTCCACCGCCACACGCTTAAATCCTTGCACTAAATCCGCAGCACGCCTCAAATTCGTCAATAATATACGCATTCCTTCCTCATTAGTAGCTAAAAAATCAGTAAGGTCTTTCTTTTTCATCAAATTATTGTTCATCAAATCCGTAAATTCTTTCGTTTTACTATCCAAACGTGATGACGCAGTTACACAAATACCAATAGGTGTGTTAATTTCGTGTGCAACACCAGCCACAAGATTACCAAGTGCTGCCATTTTCTCGGATTCCACGAGTTGAGCCTGTGCAGCGTCCAATATTTTATAAGTTTCTGCATTTTTTAGGGCAATACTTGTGTAAGTTGCGAGGGTTCTAAGCATTTCAGTATGCGTATAATCGTAAATATACGGTTCTGTGCAATACACACTGATTGTTCCTATGGTTTTTCCTTCATTTTCAAGCCTCAAATACACTGCAGATTGAAAAGAATCGTGCCAAGTATCATCACTCTGTACGTATAAATCACGCTCTTTTGGGGTATTTATCTTGCAATCCCTGTTATTTTTTAATACCCACACCGCAAGACTTTCTTTTTGGTCTAAATCAATGGGCATAAGCGGTAGATTTTGCCCTAAAATCTGTCTGTGTTTATAAATAAGCTCGTTGGTTTCTGCATTATATTTGGTAATTGCGAAGCCATCAGCAGGCATAAGCTGTTTTATGTAGGTATAAAGCGTAGAAAATATATGCTCATAATCCAAAGATGAGGTAATTGTTTGCCCAATTTTGGTTAAAATCTCAATATTTTGGCGTGCTTTGTCCAAATCGTGGTTTTGTTCTTCTAATTGTTTGGTTGCAACCTCCAAAGTTTCTTTTTGGGCTTGTATTTCTTCATTTCTAAGCTCTAATTCATCTTTTTTCTCCAAAAGTTCTCGGTTATTGGTGTCTAATTCGTATTGTTTTAGGATAATTTCACGATTTTGGCGGTCAATTTGTTTGTTTTTTGTGATAAGATTTTCATTAGCGAATTGGATTTCATCATTTTTTAGTTGGATTTCGTGCATTCTTATCTCAATTTCCTGATTTTTGTTCTCAATTTCTGATTTTTGGTCAGCAAGTTTGTTGCGTTGCTCTTGTAAAGCGAGGTTTGTTTGCCTACTTTGTGCAACCCAAAGGAACAAAACAAAGATAAACAAGGCAAAAACTATCAAAAGAAACACACCAACCGCCCAAAACCACGCATCATTTGCTTGTTTTTTGTCAAAAGCCTGTTTTATAAGTACCGATTTGCTAAAATCCGTTTTTTGTGCCTCCAATTCAGAGGATTTTTTGGCAAATTCAAAAGCATTTTTGTCATCACCCATTTCATAATACACCTCTGCAATGTCTTCCGCCAAATCAGCAAGGTCTTTTTGATTAACTTTTGCTTGGTTTTTCATACTTTCAAAGGCTTTTCTCAAATAATCTACGGTTTTGGAAAGTAAATCACGATTGAGATAACGCACTTTGTAATAAAACTTCCCTAATTTCTCATAAATTGAGGTTAAAATCTGTTCGTCTTTTTGTGTTTCCAATATTTTAAGGGCTTTTTCAAAGTCTTTTTCACTTAACGCAAGATTATTTTCTAAATCATACATTACAATTCCGTGATTTATATAGGCTTTTGCAAGCATAAGCCTATTTTCTAAGGTTTCGCTTATTTGAAGTGCTTGCAAAGCATAATTTTCAGCTTTTTTTTCGTTATTTCGCCCTTTTGTTTGACTATAAGCCTCTGAAAGTGCTATAGAATTATAGACAAGTTCAGTGCGTTTATTATTTTTTAGATAAATACTTTGTTTTACTAAAAGGCTATCAATCGCTTCATTACATTGTGCTTTTGCATCAATATTCAAAAAACAAAATGTTAGGAAAATAATAAGAAAATAATATTTAGGGAAATAATATTTATCAGGAGGAAAATATTTAATCAATGATATTTTAGGCATTATTTTTTTAATTTTTTTAATTTTTTTAAAAATAAAAATTATTGGTTTTCTTTTTTTGTGAAAAATAAAGAAAATTTCAAAAAAAAACAAAAAAATCCAACTTTAAAAAAAGTTGGATTTTTTTTTAATGAAAAACTATTTTTACATTTGAGTTATTAGGACAATTTAATTTTTATGAATACTAATTGCTCCATTGTTGTATTTCCTCCAAAATTCCTAAATATTCACAATTTTTGCGTGCTTTGCGTAGGTGTTCTTTAGATTTTTCAAAATTTCCTATCATTTTATACACACGCCCCAAACCAAAATCTGCAAATGCTTGAATATCTTTGGTATAACGCACATCTACATTAGTATAAGTAATGGCTTTTTGATAAAATTCCATTGCTTTTTGGTTATTTTTATAATATTTTTCTTGCAAAATACCATTAAAAGTAGCAGTTGCGACTTGGTACATAGTTGCATTTTGATTAGAAAAATATGGAATAATGGTTTCTGCTTTGGCATAATCTTGCGTAAGTAATAGATTTTCACAATATTTTAAAGCAAAAAATGGATTACTTTTGTAGGTATTATGTATGCGTTGCGAACAAAGCATTGCCATTTTGTAGTTTTTTTCATATTTTGCATAAATGCTTGTGAGATAAATAAAAGATTCTATTTTAGAAAACCACGATATTTTGGCAGCTTTTTGCAAAAAATTTAACCCTTCTGTTTTATTTCCACCAGGAAAAAACAACATTACAGGTCTTGCAATGGGGTGTGTGTCAGGATATTGTTTTGCATAATATTTATACAAACCTGTTGAAAAATAAAAATCAGGGTAACTTTCGCCCCAATCAAAGCCTTTTTTGAGATGACTGTACGCATTTTTTCCGTGTACAACTGATTTATTAAAACTGCCCCCTTCTGACTCGTGGATTGCAAGCAAACTATAACCCATCATTGCAAAATAATTGCCTTCTTTGTCTTGTTTATTTTGTTGTAAAATGTTTTCAGCAAAAGCGATACAATCCTTTACATTTTTTTCAAAAGCAAGATAATTTGCATCAGTTTTTTGTAAAGGATAATTTTGCCAAGAAATGATGTAAGCCTTCAAAAAAGGAATTACAGGGTGCGAAGGATATTTTTGGGCAAGTTGATTGGTATTTTGGGTGGCTTTTGCGAAATTAAGCCCATAAATATAATCAAGGGTCTGTGAGGCAAGTTTTTTGCTGGCTTCATCTGCTAATATTTGCCCAAAAACATTATTTTTTGGGATAAAAAAACAACAAAATAAAAGAAAAACAGGAGAAAAAATAAAAGGGAAAATAAAGAAGTTTTTTTTGTGGAACATTTTTAATTTTTTTTGAATTTTGATTTTATTTTTTTTTAACAACAAAAATTTTGTAAAATGTGTTTAAAATCAGAACACGGATTTTACGGATTAACACAGATTTTCACAGATTTATTTTTAATACTTTTGCACCTTAAACTTTAAACCTTTGAACTTTTTTGAACCTTTAAACTTTTGAACTTTAAAAAACTATGTTATTATTAAACAAAAAATTATTTGGCATTGACATTACAAACAGTTATTTCCAGAATACAGTTATTATTGTTTGCATTTTATTTGGAGCGTATATTTTAAGTACAGTTTTACGAACATTGCTTAATAGATTGGTAAAACTTGCTTCTGAAACCTTGATGATAGATGCGACAAGATTTAATTTTTTTAAAAATGCAGTAACTTTTACCGTTTATACCATTGCTATCATAATGATATGCTACACAATTCCAGCTTTGCAACAAATAGGTAATACTTTGTTTGCAGGTGCAAGTATTTTGGCTGCGATATTTGGTTTTGCATCCCAACAAGCATTTTCTAATATCGTAAGTGGAATTTTTATTGTGATTTTTAAGCCTTTCAGAGTGGGCGATAGCATCAAAGTAGGCACAGATGCAGGCACTATAGAGGATATTACGCTTAGACACGTAGTAATGAAAGGTGCTGAAAATCAACGCATTATTATTCCTAATTCGGTGATTAGCAACCAAACTATTATCAATTCTACGATTGTAGATGAAAAAGTGTGTGTTTCGGTTGATGTTACAGTAGATTATAAAAATTCTCCTGATAAAATAATTTCTTTAATGAATGCCATTGCACTTGCTCACGAAAGTATGCTTGATAATAGAGATGAAGAACAAAAAGCTGAAAATAAGCCCATTGTTACCACACGTGTTATACAAATGACCGAAATGGGTATGTTGCTTCGCACAAATGTATGGGCAAAAGATGCAGGTTCAGGAATAAATATGAAATCAGATTTGTTAAAAACTATTTATGAAAAATTTACAGAAAAAGGTTATTCTTTTGCGTTTGCTCATAATAAATAGTTTTGGTGTTCTCCACCTGACTAAGATAATGCAACATAAACTTTAGATAACTTAACAAAAAGAAGTCAAAGTTTATGCTAAACATTAGTTTATAAAAATATTAAAAAAAACACTTTTAAGTCTTAATTTTTTTTTAAACTTATTTGAGTGCTTGCTTCATTTTCTCACTGTATTTAAGCAGAGCAGTTTGAAAATCCCAACGTGCAGTTTGCATTTGGTCAGCAATCCAAATAGCAGCAGCGATATGAGCAAGTTTATCTTGTTGGGTAGTTCCTGGTATTTCGGTGGAAGTAAAAGCAAAAGGATTTCTTTCACCTTGAATATTTTTAACGAGTTGTTCTACAACGATTGTATTCATATTATTTTTTTTGGTTTTTTATTTTGTGGCTTGCCTTATCTCACGTTCAAGCCTTG
Organism: Cytophagales bacterium; assembly: GCA_013297825.1. Classification (GTDB taxonomy): domain Bacteria; phylum Bacteroidota; class Bacteroidia; order Cytophagales; family Microscillaceae; genus JAAFIN01. Next base: position 3,921 of record JAAFIN010000167.1, on the reverse strand, counting down.
CAGACAAATCTCTGCAAAGCGTATCCATCTCCATAGCCATTACATCATCTTGGGTAGCATTACGAATAGTGTCTGCCATTCCTGCGATGGTTTCAATAAAAAATCTTTTCATTTCATACACTTCCATATCCTTTGTCCAAAGGTCAATTTTTAGTGTTCCTTTTTGGCTATCGTCCCACAAAGCAAGCGAAAATGCTTTTACAGGTTGCAATTCTTCTTGTGATTCTGCTTGCCATTGTATATCTTCAGGAATATTATTTTGGTCTAAAGTTACAGAAATACGTATATCAGATTTTTTCATAAAGTTACGAATTATTAAAATATAATAGTATAAATTTTTGTAAAAAATAACATTTTTTTAATATAGTATTAACTTTATTTGCACTTTCCAGCATATAAAATTGTACTTTTTTTAGAAAAATGCTTTTTTAAAAAAATATTTTTTTTGATTTTTTTATTAAAAAATAATTTTTGCAAAAATAATAACCTCAACGCTTAATTCCTAATTCATAATTTTATTTAAAGTTTTATATTTGGCTTTTAATTCCTAAGGAATGATAATTAAATAACTTACTCTTTTACTTCCCCACGTTTCACGTGGAGTTACTATTATTAAACCTTTTCAGGGTTTTATAAGATGAATTTATTTCTTTTCTTAATTCTTAATTCCTAATTCCTAATTCCCTTGTTTTCCATTCTCATAGCAGTTCGCAACGAAGCATATAATTTGCCTTTTTTATTTGAAAGTTTAAAAAAATTAGAAAATAAAAATGTAGAAATTCTTTTTGGCAATGATGTTTCCACTGACCAAAGTGCAAATTTGATAATGGATTTTATTCAAAAAAATCCACAACTTAATGTGCATTTATATCATATTTCGCATAATATTTTTCTTACAAAAGGCAAAGCAAATGTATTGGCACAACTTGCCCACAAGGCAAAAGGTGATATTTTTTTGTACACAGATGCAGATATGGAAGTGTCTGCAAAATGGATAGAAAGTTTTGAAATTTATTTTGAAAAAAATGAAAAATTAGGCATTATTTCAGGCGTAACCATACCAAAAATAACTAATTTTTTTTCTGGTTATCAAATGATAGAATGGAGTTTTGCGTTGGCAGTTATTTGGTTATTTTCTTGGTTCAAAATACCAATTACTGCAATGGGCAACAATATGGCAATTAGAAAAAATGCGTATTTGGAAACAGGAGGCTATGAAAAAATGCCTTTTTCGGTGGTAGAAGATTATGCTATTTTTTGGGAAATTATTAAAAATAAATGGCATTTTTTACAATTATATACCGCAAAAAATCTTTCCTATACACAAGCTATTCCTACGTGGAACGCCCTTTTGCATCAACGCAATAGATGGTTGCGTGGTGCAATGGATTTGGGTTGGTGGTTTAGGATATTATTATTTGTGCAGTTTTTGGGATTGCCTATTTTGGGATTATTAGGGATTTTTTTAGGAAAAATAATTTTTTGGCAAATATTTTTTGGAATAATTTTATTAAAATGGATAATTATATTTTTTGCATTATTTACGCTTAGAAAAATAAAATTATTAGTTTATTTGCCTGTTTATGAGGTTTGTAACTTCTTTTTTAACCTGCATTTATTGGTATTTTATTTTTCCAAAAAAGAAGTTATTTGGAAAGAAAGAAAGTTCTAAATAATAAATGTTGAATGGTAAATGAAACAGCCAAAATCTTAATCAGGATTTTTAGGATTTTAAGATTTACAGGATTTTTTTAATCCTGTAAATTTGTATTTAATCCTCAAAATCCTGCTTTTATTTGGCTGTTTCATTTACCATTAGAATTCCCCCTTTGGGGGTTAGGGGGCTTTATTAAAAAAGCGATTCCCCCATACTTTGCAATACACGCAAAGACGCTTCATAACTTCTGCGGTCTTTGAGTTGAACTGCTCTTTTGATAGAACGGATTACATCAAGCAATGCAGTAGGTTTTTTGGAACCCACTTGTTTTTCAGAAAATTCAGCAACCACGATGCGATAACAATCTTTGAAAGCACGACCTTCTTTGAGCAATTTCCCAAGTTTGTGAATATGCTCTATATTGAGGTTGTTGGTCATATCAACCGCATTTTTAGGAATTGGAATAATTCTATTCAGAATTTCTGACTTAAATTTTTTGTCGCCTCCTGACAAAATATCTATCACTTCTACATATTTCTCATCACGTTGAATGGTTTTTGGCGAAACTTTGTGTTGAATGGCGAGGCGTTCTCTTGTGCTAAGGCGAGGCGTATTTTCTTCCCCATTTTCATTTTCTTTTTCCTCCAAATCATACCTTTTTCCTTGTTGTTTTTCACGTTTATATTGCATTCCTCTAAGGTAAGATTTTGTTTCTTCTGTAACATTTCTTTTGCCAAGTTGATTGTTAATCATCCAATCCTGTACTTCATCAATATTTTTGAAAGGCAAAACTTCTACCTGATACGGAATATTGTGTTTGTTGCAAATTGTATAACGATTGTGTCCATCAACCAACACAAAAACAGCATTATCTTTCCACACAATAAGCTTATCTCTGCAACCTTCTGCAACAATATTTTCTTCAAGTTGGTTATATTCTTCGTCCAAAAGAGGCGGAATAAAAGTGCGTAATTCTTCTCTAATGACAATATTTTTCTGGATATTAGCCTGAACCAAGGCTTGCGAATTGATGGGTTGCAGGGTTTCAGATGCGTCTGCAAGAAGCTGACCATCAAGGTCAGGCGTAAGTTCATCAATGATAAATTTTTTTTTAGGGTTCATATATTTAAAATAAAATATTTTTTATAAAGTGTTGGGTATAAAACCCAACTTTATTGATGTTTATGCTTGGTAATCAGTAATAAAATTTAGTAATTAAGTTTTAAAATATTTATTTAAATAAAACAAAAAATAACAATATAAATTTTAGTTAATTTATAATGATTACTAATACCTGATTACTTTTCACTTATACCTGATTACTGATACCTGATTACTTTTTACTAAATAATTATGGTTTTATGATTTTAGTTTTGAATTTAGCATTATTTTCAGGGGTTTCTTTTTCCTTTTCTTTGTCCTCTTGTTCTTTGATTGCCTCAATCGGAAAAGGCTCAGTGCGTTCAATCACTTCACGCGCAAAAGCCAAATAATCCTCTGCTCCTGCACTTGAAGGTTCATAATCAAAAATTGTTAATCGTTTGGCACTTGCTTCTGATATTTTCACACTTTGGCGAATAATCGTTTCAAAAGTAAGTCCTGTATATTTTTGTTGTACCTGTTCCACAATACTTTTACTTACGACAGTTCGGTTAAATTGGGTAAAAAGCAAGCCTAATATTTTCAGATTTTTGTTTAGATTTCTTTTTTTGAGGCTAAGATACAATTCCCAAATCGTATTAAGTCCTTTGATTGGGAGATATTGCGGTTCAACAATGATAATAATTTCGGTAGAAGCAAGCAAAGCATTTATCGTCAAAATACCCAAACTTGGCGGACAGTCAATCAACACAAAATCATATTTTCCATTCAATTCGTCCAAAGAAGCGTGTAATTTAAAATAACCTGTGATGTGTTCAGCTTGCAATTTCGTTTCAGCAACAGAAAGCCCAAGTTCCGCAGGCACAATATAAAAATTCTCTCCAATTTGTCTAACAGGCATTTTTATTTCATTACAAAGCACATCATAAATACTATGTTCAGGTTGTTCAATGCCTACGGATTGCGAAAGATTGGATTGTGGGTCAATATCAATTATCAAAGTTTTTTTGCCTAAAATAGCAAGAGCCTTGCCCAGATTGAGTGTAGAGGTGGTTTTGCCAACTCCGCCCTTGTGATTTATAAAGGAGATGGTGCGCGTTTGCATTCGTTATTTCTTAGTAAATTTTTGTTAAAAAAAAAGCTCATTCATTTCAATAAGCAAA
>JAAFIN010000166.1 GCA_013297825.1 Cytophagales bacterium | reverse complement strand
TTGCAATTAAGGATAAAACTACTGATACCTACAAGTTTAACCATAAAAGTATCGTAAAACTCTTACAACACCCTTTTATGCGACAATTTGAACGCAGAAATTGTCATCAAGATTCGTCTGAAAACCCCAAATCTGATAGCAGAAGTCTGCTTTTGATGTATATTCAGTGTATTCACAGAGAAAATATGATTTTTCTGGGCAAAGATGACCTTATAGACCTTTGCAATCAGCCATCTTTTCACGAAAAAGTCCAAGATGATGCCCTTTTGGAGTACGCTTTTTCTGCACAAAAGAAAATTACACCGCTTTTTCAGGCAATTTTTAGGCGTTGGACGAGTGCCTATGACAGTATGGAGGCTCTCAAAGACATTTTAAGACTTATTTATGAGCCAAGTATTTATTTTGAATCCTCTTATTTAGAAGAATTTGCAAAAATATTGGTAAAAATGGAGGAGATTTTTCATAATAATTTTAATAAAGGCAATAAAGGAAAGGTTGATTTGCGTACTTTTAAGATATTTTTGTATCAAGCATTTAGAGAAGCAAAATTTGACTTTGATGGCGACAAATTTACACAATTACAGGTTACAGGATTGAACGAAACACGTAATATTGACTTTGATAACGTTATTATTATGTCAGTTAATGAAAATACTTTGCCAAAAGGCAAGAAAATGCAATCGTTTATCCCAATGGATATCTGTACTTCTTACGGATTACCCACGTATCAAGAGCAAGATGCTATCGTTACATACCATTTTTATAGGCTTTTACAGCGTGCCAAACGCATTACATTGATATATACACTTCCATCTGACACGTATAGCGGTAAAGAAAAGAGTAGATTTATTCACCAATTAGAAAATGATTTGCGTGCATACAATCCTAAAATAACATTCAAGGAACTTAAAGCAACTTTTAGGGAAAAACAAGCAAAACCAGATATTAATTTGACCTTTGAAAAAACCCCTGAAATCATTGAAAAGATTAAACAAAACTTTGAAAAAGGTCTTTCGCCCTCTCACATCAATACTTTTCTGCAATGCAGTCTGAAATACTATTTTAGCCACATCAACGAAGCCCATCAAAACCGTTATGCAGAGGAAAAACTTACTACTGAAAAGTATGGAAGTATTATTCACGAGATTTTAGAGGAACTTTTTAGGGAATTTACCAACGAAAGCCCTATTGTAGCGGAAGAACAACTGCGTTTATCGCTTAAAACCATTGAACAAAGAGTAAATGATAAGTTTGTTTCGCAAAAATACGCCTCTTACATCATTACAGGACAGAATTATATTAGTCGTGAGGTCGCAATAAAGAGTATTTCTCAATTTGTAGAGAGCCAAATTACCGAAATATTGGATAAAGAAAAGCCTTTTGAGATACTTATTTTAGAAAATAGGAACAATGAACAAGAAAATTTTATTTCTAAAATGACTGTAAAGGTAGAAATTCCTTTTGAAAACGAAACTATTTCCCTCACACTCAAAGGTATTACCGATAGAATTGATAAAGTTGGCAACCTTTTTAGAATTGTGGATTATAAAACAGGTAAAGTAACCAAAGCAGACATTAAGATTAGCAAAAAAGATTTAGAGAAATTAGCATTAGAAGCTAAATCTAAGTTTGAAAAAGTTAGACAGCTTTGGTTATACAAATATATCATTGCAAAACAGATTTTAGAAAACGGTGAAGACGGTCTTGAACTTAATCAACACATTATTCAAAAAGATGATGAGATTACAGCAGGCATTTATAGTTTGCGTAACACCGAAGAAGGTTTTATTGAATTGCCTCACACCCATAAAGACGAAAGAAAAAAGAATCAAGACGCTGAAAATGTGTTCCCTATGGAAATTAAAGCTTATGTTGAACTCTCTGAAATTCATATTACAAAAATTGTAAATGCTTTTTTGGACACAAACAAGGCTTTTGAACGCACTGAAGACATTGAAATTTGTAAAAATTGTAATTATAAAGCAATTTGTGGACGTAATTAAGAAAAGCCCCCCTAACCCCCAAAGGGGGAGTTTTAATAAAAATCTGTTTAAAAACATATATACACAAAAAAAAATTACTTTTAACCCTTTAAAATATCCTCTATAAATTCCCCCTTTGGGGGTTAGGGGGCTAATATTATGTACAAAAACTTTAAAAGTGTCAATAAATGCACTTATGGAAAAGGTTGTATAAGCACACTTGGCGAAATACTCGCCCCAAAAAGGGGTATAGACCTCAAAGGTGTAATGATTTTCTTAATAGATGACTATTTTGTGAATCATTCCCTAATTCAAAAGCTCCCAATCTTATCACAAGATATGGTAGAGTACATTTATGCAGGTGGCGACGAGCCAAAAACCTCCCAAATAGACGAATTAAGGGATAAAATTTTATCTAAATACGGTCTTCCTGCTGGTGTAATAGGTATAGGTGGCGGTAGTGTAATGGACATTGCCAAAGCAGTCGCTTTGATGCTCACAAATGAAGGTTCATCTGTCCAATATCAAGGCTTAAACCTTATTAAAAAGGAGGGAATTTACCACGTAGGCATTCCAACCATCTCAGGAACAGGTGCAGAAGTATCTATGACCGCTGTACTCACAGGCCCAACCAAGAAACTTGGACTTAAATGCGAATGGACTGTATTTGACCAGATTGTACTTGACCCTGATTTAATCGCAAGTGTCCCACGAAACGATTGGTTTTATACAGGAATGGACACCTATATACATTGTGTTGAGTCAATGACAGGTAAATTAAAAAACACTTTCAGCGAAGCCTACGGTTACAAATCGTTAGACCTTTGCAGAGAGGTTTATTTGAATGAAGGTTACGGTCAAAACGCTATCAATGACGAAAAATTGATGGTTGCGTCCTATTTTGGAGGATTAAGCCTCACATATTCAGAAGTTGGAGTCTGCCACGCTCTTTCGTATGGACTTTCTTATGTATTTGGTACAAGACATTGCTACGCAAATTGCATTATTTTTAATGTATTAGAAGATTATTACCCTGAAGGTGTCAAAGAATTTAAGAAAATGGTCGCACAAAACGACATATTTATTCCTACAAACATCTCAAAAGACTGGACAAATGAAGAAATTGAAAAAATGATTGATGTGTGTTGGGCTTTAACGCATATGTGGAAGCACGCAATAGGCGAAGATTGGGAACAAAAACTAACAAGACAGACTTTAAAAGACTTATATTTAAGAATGTAAGATTTTGTTTTATATTTATTAAAGAATACTAACTATTATTAGCTTAGTATTCTTTATGTAAATAATTTAACCTAATATTTTTTTAAAATAATTTACTAAATAACGCATAACATTCACTAAACAAACAGCTAACTTTTATATTCAATTATTTTATTTTAATAAACAATTAAAATAACTTGCTAAACAATCAATACAATTAGCTAATTAAATCATTAAATTTAATATGTAGTCTGTGTATTTTGCTATACAAAGCATTTTAGTTAATAAAAAGTTAAAAAAATAAAAAAAGTAATCAATAAATTTTTATATTTAAAAAATAACTTTTACTTTTGTGTTATAAACTTTTAATATCATTTTATAAATTTTTAATATAATCCAATAAATATGAAAAATTCATCAGAAAGTACCTTTGGTAAAAAGCTCAACAATGCAGAAACATTGCTTTCACATTTAAAATCTTTCACAAACTTTCAACCGCTAAACGCTCAAGATAACATAGACATCTTGGAAGACCAAATTAATAACATTCGCATTGTATATAATTTGGAAACAAACGACAAACAAGTCTATACACTTGCGGTAGATGTTCGTCAAAAACTATTAACAACAGACGAATTTAGCTTAAAAAAAATTGTTACCCCTATAAATGCCTACATCAAAGCAATGTATGGCAAAAGTAGCAAAGAAGCAAGCTCAATGAATGAGCAAATAACCAAAATAAGAGGCGGAAAACACGTAAAAGCCAAAGAAGCAGAAGCACCAAAGAATGTTTCAAGCTCCCAACAATCTTATGCGTCCCTTACACAAGCATTTGAAAACCTTATCACTACCTTACAAGTGTTAAAACCTGACTATGCACCAACTAATGCCAACATTACTGTAGAAAAACTCAAAGAAAATCTACAAAAAATCCAAGAATCAACCAATCAAATCAATACTATTACCGTATCACTTTCTAAAAATCGTGATGAAAGAAAATCTAAATACGAATTGTTGCGTGAACGTGCATTGCGTATCAAAGAAGCAGTAAAATCACAGTATGGTAACAACTCAACAGAGTATAATCTTATCAAAGGATTAAAATTTTAATTCATTTATTTTTCTAATTAAAAATAAAAATTTTATACTATGTCGCAAAATACAACCTCTCATATATTTTATATGGGAGAATTACGCACAAGAGCAACACATTTACAATCGCAAAATACTATTTTTTCAGATGCTCCCAAAGATAATCACGGAAAAGGCGAAGCATTTTCGCCTACTGACTTGGTTGCGACAGCATTAGGAAGTTGTATGATGACGTTAATGGGTATTTATGCAAATAGAGAAGCTCTTAATTTGGAAGGTACTAACATTGAAATCACAAAATATATGGGAGAAAACCCAAGACGTATTGTAAAGATAGGTGTCATCATAAATTTCCCTACAAATGTAAGCACTACATTGTCAGAAAAACATCGCACTTCCTTAAAGCACACCGCTAAAACCTGCCCTGTTGCTCACAGCTTACACCCTGATATAGAACAAGACGTTATTTTTAATTTTAATTAAAAATAGCCCCCTAACCCCCAAAGGGGGAACAAATATAAACTTCTTAATTTTTAAAAAAAGAACTTTAAATTTACTAAAAACTCCCCCTTTGGGGGTTGGGGGGCTTTTAATATTATGTTTTTTTCACAAGAAGATTGTAAAAATCTATCACACAGTTACGCATACATCAAAGCAAAAGCAGAAAATCACGTATTAACCATTACATTAGCACGACCACAAGCAAAAAATGCAATGTCGCCCACAATGATACGTGAATATGCTTACGCAATGAGCCACGCACATTATAACAAAGACATTTGGGCGGTAGTATTTGAGGCAGAAGGCAATATTTGGTGTGCAGGTGCAGACCTAAAAGCTATGCGAGGCGAAGAAGAGGCTAATAATTCAAGCGTACCATTTCCACAAAAAGAAATCGTTATAGGAGATTTATTTACACAACTTCACAAACCTGTTATTACCAAAATACACGCACCTGTATATGCAGGAGGATTTTTATTAGTAGGCAATGCACATTATAACATTGCAGTAAAATCTGCTACTTTTAGCCTTCCAGAAGTAAAACGAGGCATATTTCCCTTCCAAGTAATGGCAGTATTATTAAATAATATGCCTGCAAGAACAGTATTAGATTGGTGTTTGCGTGCTAAAACCCTTACTGCGACACAAGCCTTAGAAGCAGGCTTACTTACGCACGTAGTAGAAAACGAAGAAGAACTTACACAAAAAACACAAGAAATTATCTCGGAACTTTTTGAAAATTCACCCTCTGCTATTCGCTTAGGATTAAAAGCATATACCGAAATGCAGAGCATATCAGCAGAAGAAAAGCAAAGTTTTTTGAAAAAAATCTTAGAAGAAACCATACAAACCAAAGATGCACAAGAAGGACTTAAAGCATTTGCAGAAAAAAGAAAGCCTAATTGGATAGGAGAGTGAGGAAATTATGAATTAAGAATTATGAATTAGAAATTAAACAGCAAAAAGCAATGTTGAATGATAAATGGTAAATGATGAATGAATAAACAAAAAGTTTTTGTTATTTATTTTTGTCATTGCATAGCAATTTGGCTGTTTTGTATTTCCTTTCCTTTGTATTTCTTGTATTTCCTTTCCCCTTACTACTTTCCCCTTTCCCCTTGTATTTCCTTTCCCCAAAAATTAAAATAATAATTTGTTAATTCAAATTCGCAAATTATCTTTGCAACAATATTTTTTTAATACTATACAGTATTTCATTTTGCCAATCCAAAAATAATAAGACAGACTAAATTAAATATACATAAAATACTATTTTTTTAAACATATTATTTTGTAATTATTTGATTTACAACTCAAATTTATTGCCTCATAACATTGTTGCTTTTCACATGAGTACACTTATACACCCCTTAGCATACGTAAATCCTAACGCCAAATTAGGCGAAAATGTAAGAGTTGAGCCTTTTGCAGTTATATATGATGATGTAGAAATACAAGATAACACATACATAGGGGCGCACACTATTGTTATGCAGGGTGCAAGAATTGGCAAAAATTGTAAAATACACCCTCACGCTATCATCTCCAATGAGCCACAAGACCTCAAATTTGCAGGCGAAAAAACCACTACTATCATAGGTGATAACACTGTTATAAGAGAATGTGTAACCATCAATCGTGGTACTTCTGACAAATGGAAAACCGAAATAGGAAGTGATTGCTTACTAATGGCTTATGTACATGTAGCACACGATTGTATCATTGGCAACAAATGTATTTTGGCAAATAGCGTTCAAGTTGCTGGACACGTAGAAATCGGTTATCACGTTACAGTGGGCGGAACAAGTGCAGTACATCAATTTGTAAAAATAGGCGACCACGTAATGGTAGGCGGTGGCTCTTTGGTGAGAAAAGATGTGCCTCCTTTTGTGATGGCAGCAAGAGAACCACTTTCTTATGAAGGACTTAATATCATAGGACTTAGAAGAAGGGGATTTTCTAATGATGAAATTACCCAAATACAAGATATTTATAAAGTGCTTTATATGGAAGGACTCAATACCACAGAAGCACTTTCAGAAATAGAAAAGAAATTTACAGAAAATAAACACCGCAACAACATACTTGCTTTTGTAAAAGACGCATCAAGAGGAATTATACGCACATAGTTTTTTATTCTTAGTTTTAGTTTTCTTATAATTTTTATGTTTTATGGCTTTTAATCAATCATTTTAAGCCTATTTTTTATTTACAAATCAACTATATTTTTAGTTTTATAAAATATTTAAACTTAAGGTTTTTAAAATGAAATCTAAAAATTGATAAAAACATAAAAATTTTACGAAAAAACGAAAAAAATCTGTGAAAATCTGTGTTAATCTGTAAAATCTGTGTTCCAAACTTACCATTTTATTTTTCAGTTTTATATTTTTTTGTATTTTATATTCAAAAAATCATATTTTTGCAAAAAGAAAAAAAAATTGCAAAAACTATGAAATTTATATTTAACAACAACGAAAATAATCCTCAAATAAATCTTGCTTTGGAGGAATATATTGTACGAAATTTTGATGAAACAGAAGATTATTTACTTTTTTATATCAATCGCCCTTCTATTATTATTGGAAAACACCAAAATACCGTAGAAGAAATCAATGCAGATTATGTAAAAGAAAAAAATATTACCGTTACACGCAGAATTTCAGGCGGAGGAGCGGTTTATCACGATTTTGGCAACTTAAATTTTAGTTTTTTGACCAAATACGACAGCAAAAAAGTAAATAACTTTGTGCAGTTTGTTGCTCCTATTGTGGAAGCATTAAAAAAATTAGGCATTTCTGCTGAAATGACAGGACGAAATGATATTATGGCTGATGGGCGAAAAATATCAGGAAATGCACAATTTTCTACCACAAGGAAAATGTTTTCTCACGGTACGCTTTTATTCAATTCCAACATTGAGGACGTAGTGAATGCATTAAATGTGTCAGGCGATAAAATCACTTCAAAAGGAATTCAATCTGTAAGAAGCAGAGTAGCCAATATTTCGGAACTGATGAATAAACCAATGGAAATGGCAGAATTTAGAGATTTTATTTTAAATGAAATTTTTAAAAATGAAATAGAAAAAGGTAATCCAATTCCTACCATACATCTTTCTGCGGAACAATGGGCAGAAGTGATGGAACTTTCCAAAAACAAATATCAAACGTGGGAATGGAATTATGGCAGGTCGCCTGAATTTACCATTCAACGCAAAAATCGTTTTGCATTTGGACAAATAGATGCACGCATTGAGGTAAAAGAAGGAATTATAACAGATATTATATTTTTTGGTGATTTTTTGGCACACGGAAATGCGAATGAAGTTGCAGAATTATTAAAAAATGTGCGTTACACCACTGAGGATATTGCACAAAAATTGCAAAATACTGATTTAAAATATTATTTTGGCGACATTTCTGTCCAAGATTTCTCAAATTTTTTATCAAACTTATAAAAGTTTAAAGTTCAAGGTTCAAAGCTCAAAAAAACGTGTCATTCTGAAAGAATCTGGCTGTTTTGTATTTGGCTGTTCCATTCCTAATTCATAATTCCTAATTCATAATTAAATAATGCGTGCAATCATTTTAGCAGGAGGCAAAGGAACTCGCCTCAAGCCTTATACTGCGACCATTCCAAAACCACTTGTGCCTGTAGGTGGTGAAATGCCTATTTTGGAAATTATTATCAAACAACTTTCTGCACAAGGTTTTACGCACATTACTATTGCGTTAAACCACATGGCGGATTTTATCAAGGCATTTTTTGGCAATGGGGAAAGATGGAATATCAAAATTGATTATTCCACCGAAGAAAAACCACTTAGCACCATTGCACCTTTGACACTTATCAAAGACCTTCCACAAAATTTTTTGGTGATGAATGGCGATATTTTATGCGATTTGAATTACAAAGATTTTTTTGAATTTCACGTCAAAAACCAAAATCGTGTTACAGTTTCCACCTACAAACGCCAAAGTAAAATTGATTTTGGGGTATTGGATTATGACCAAAATGGACAAATCATAAAATTTATTGAAAAACCTGTGTATGATTTTACGGTAAGTATGGGGATTTATTGCTTAACAAAAGAAGCGGTTGATGCCCTCACGCCCAATGAGCCTTATGGTTTTGATAATCTTATGATTGATGGTATTGCCCAACAGCACAAACTTGGCGTTTATCCTGTAAATGGTTTTTGGTTGGACATTGGTCGTCCTGATGATTATGATTATGCAAATGAAAATGCGAAAGAAATTTTTGGGAAATTGGGGGTGAGTTAGATATTTTAAAATAAAATTATGAATAAGAAAGATAAAAAATCAGAAAAAACCAAAAACGAACAAGAACAAGCCCAAGCAAATAAATTTGATAAAATCATCAAAGAAAATATTTTGCCAAGTGTGCTTACACTTATCAATCAGGTGTTAAAACTTGATATTTCAGTTAATAATCTTTCTGACCTTCCAGAACAAATACAAACCACTGTGGAACGTGAGCCTGATGTGCTAAAAATGGTTAATTTTCCAAATGAACCACAAAAAAACTTCATTCTTCACATTGAATTTCAAACGTTCAATAATGATGAAATGCACCGCAGAATGGCAGAATATTATATTATTTTGCACCGCAAACACAAAGTTCCTTTGTTACAATTTGTGATTTATATTGGTAATGAAAAGATGAATATGGAAAGTGAAATTCAACACGAAAATCTCTCATTCAAATACAATTTATTTGATATAGGAAGTGTGAATTATAATTCATTCTTGGATTCAGATATTCCAGAGGTAGTGATGTTAGGAATTTTGGCTGGATTTGGACACGAAGAAAAAGAGGAAGTTTTAGAAAAACTTTTGACTAAAATCGTTACACTTTCCACTACACTTCCACGTTATAAAAATACAAACATCAAGGATAAATTCGTAACACAATTTCGTATTTTGTCCAAAGTCAAAAAATTACACAACTTTATTCCCCAAATCCTTAAAAAAATGGCTTTAATTTTCAACATTGAAGAAGACGAATTTTACCAAGAAGGCGTTAAAAAAACGCTTGAAAAAGCAAACTTGGAGAAAAAACTTGAAAAAGAGCAACTTATTCAGAAAAATATTCTCAAAGCTCATAATAAAGGTATGAAAATTCATGACCTTGCTGATGTTTTTGATATAAGCATTGAAGAAGTAAAGACAATCATAAAAAACGCAAAATAAAATTTATTTTTATTCCCCAAATCCTTAAAAAAATGGCTTTAATTTTCAACATTGAAGAAGACGAATTTTACCAAGAAGGTGCTAAAAAAGAACGTGAAAAAGCAAACTTGGAGAAAAAATTTTAAAAAGAGCAAAATATCCTCAAAGCTCATCAATCAGGAATTGATATTAAAATGATTGCTAATATTTTCAATATGAATATTGAAGAAGTAAAAAATATCATTAAAAACACAAAATAAAATTCATTTTAATTCCCCAAATCCTTGAAAAAATGGCTTTAATTTTCAACATTGAAGAAGACGAATTTTACCAAGAAGGCGTTAAAAAAACGCTTGAAAAAGCAAACTTGGAGAAAAAACTTGAAAAAGAGAAAAGTATTCTCAAAGCTCATCAATCAGGAATTGATATTAAAATGATTGGTAATATTTTCAATATGAATATTGAAGAAGTAAAAAATATCATTAAGAACACAAAATAAAATCCACAAAAAAACCTTTTCTATTTTATGTAGAAAAGGTTTTTTTCTTTTAAATAAAAAAAATTAGACAACAAAAATTTACCTCATAATTTGTTCTAAAAAATGTGCAGCAATAGGTGGGTGAGCCAATATCAAAAAAAGCACGCCATATACCGCACCCCAAAAATGGGCTTCGTGTCCTATATTATCATTGCTATTTTGTGCCATATAAGAGCTATAAATCAAATATAATCCTCCAAAAATATAACCAGGAACCATAATAGGTAAAAATATAAGCCCAACACCGCTCAAAGGCGAACACAAAATAAAAGCAAAAATTATGGCAGATACTGCACCTGACGCACCCAAACTGTTATAATTTGGATTGTTTTGGTAACGATACAAAGTAGGTAAATGTGCCACACCCAACGCAGACACATACAATAACACATAAAGCAACGAACCCAACTGAAAACCAAATAAACTATTGAAAAACAGTTCTGTTGCACTTCCAAAAGAATACAACGAAATCATATTAAAAGCAAGGTGCATATAATCACCGTGTATCATACCCGAACTAAAAATTCGGTAGTATTGTTTGCGTTGTGCAACTAAAAAAGCATTAAATATGTACTTTCTTTTAAAATCAATATTTTCTTCTGCTAAATAGCTAAAAATACACGTTGCTATAATGATAACAAGCGTAATATTGAAATTTATAAGCGAATTACTATATAAATATATGGTAAGCATATTTTTTTTTGAAAAAATTTACGAAAAATAACACGTTAAAAGATTAAATAATTATTAAATTTTAATTATTTTTTTAAAAAAGTATTTATAAAATTTTGGATTTATAAAAATAATACATAGATTAGGGTGTCTTAATAGGATAAAACCAAACATTTATTTAAAATTTTTAACCAAAATTTCTTATGAGTAAAAAATTAACTTCTAAAAAATCAGAACAAAATTTGGAATTTGTAGAACAAGACCAATTTCATGAAAAAGGTAATAAGCGTTATAGTTATACCTCTAATATGTTGATAAAATCCGAAAATTATATTTTTGATTATATTGACAAAGGACTTATCAATAGTGGTGATATTGACAAAGATATTGCACAAGGCATCAACAGTATTCAAGTTCTTCTTGAAAAATACCAACAACGTAACGGTTTTTTTGGATTTTAATTGCTAAATTTTTATTTTTCTTTCAAAATTACCCAAAAATTATGATATTTTTTATCTTATTTTTGGGTAAATTTTTTTGATTATCTGATACTTTTTGTTTAAATAAGAATATTCTCTAAAATTAAAAATACCTTTCTCCTGACACCTGACTACTTTCCCCTGACACCTGACTACTTTCTCCTAACACCTGACTACTTTCCCCTAACACCTGACTACTTTCCCCTGACACCTGACTACTTTCCCCTGACACCTGACTACTTTCCCCTGACACCTGACTACTTTCCCCTGACACCTGACTACTTTCTCCT
>JAAFIN010000165.1 GCA_013297825.1 Cytophagales bacterium | reverse complement strand
GATGTCGTAGAAAAGTGGAAAAATAAACAAAACCAAGAAAAAAAAGGTGTTAATTGGCAGTTTAAAACTTCTGATGCCAGAATTAAACTTAAAAAATTATATCCGACAATTTAACTTTTATTGAGCAGTAGTTTCATATTACATATAATCTTTAAAATCGTCCAGTGGCTCATTAAAATCAATAGACATCTTGAAATTACCAGCCAATTCACCAAATACTAAGTTACTTTTGTTGCTCAAAATTGCTTTTTCTTTTGCTTTTTGGTGTTGTTTTTGGGTGAGAAACTCTAAAAAATCTAATACTTCTTGTTGTGCTTCTGCACTCAAGACCGAAAATTTGGATAATAGTTGTAATGTTTCCATTTTTTAAAATATTTAATTTATTTGTTTTTTACAAAACGAAAAATAATACAGAAAAATTTTTATCCTAATATCATTCTTTCCACTTCTTGCTTCGCTTTGTCTATTTCTTCCTTTGCTTCTGCTTCTAATTGCTTTGCTAAAAAACAAATTATGCTTTTATTTTTTTATTCTTTTTTCTTGTTAAAAATAAAAGTGTATTTGGATAAAGCTCTTTTTTTCGTTTTTTGGCATAAAAAGACAAAGGTTCAAACAAGGACAATTCCTGTGAAGGCTCAAAAGTATATGTTTTTGCGGTTTGATGTGTTGTAATTTCTGTTTTTTCTTGTAATGGATTTTCAATAACACCGCAAATACGATTTTGTGCTATTTCAAAATATTCTTTGCTTATTTCTATGCCTATAAAATTACGATTTAGTTTTTTGGCAACTGCCCCAGTTGTTCCACTTCCTAAAAATGGGTCTAAAACTACATCATTCTCATTACTTGCAATGCTAATAATGCGTTCTAAAAGTGTTTCAGGTTTTTCGGTTGGGTGTGCGGTTTTGTGGCGTTCTGCATTGATTTCCCAAAGGTTTCGCATTTGTTTTCCACCATTTATTTGTTTAGCTAATTCATAATTAAAAAAATATTTTTTGCTTTTGCTTGCTACCCAAATCAATTCGGTAGAAGGTGCAAGTCTATTGCGTGAAAGTAAAGGCGTAGCATTTCTTTTGTACCAAACTACATCATTGATTATCCAAAAACCTAATTTTTTGAGTGTAACACCCACAGATGGGTGATTGTGCAATGTGCCACTTATCCAAATTGTGCCTTTGTCTGATAATATACGCAAACAAGCGGTTATCCAATCTTAAACTTTGTTTAAATGTTTTGCAATTAAAAAACTACCTTTTTTATTGATTTCACTATCACTAACAAGTTCATCAAAAATATCTTCAGGAAGTTGTCCATCTAAGGTTTCAAATATTATTTGAGCCAAATTTTCATTATTTTTTGCAATTTTTAAAATATCAAAATATGAATATTGTTCTGAATTTTCAGAAACATAACAAATTTGAGTTGTTTTATTATTAAAAGCCTCACAATCCATATAAAATTGTGTATGTGTTGAATAACCTGAAAAATCTTTTAAAAAAACGCCTTTTAAAGTATCAAAATAACCCACCGTTTTTTTTTGTAAAAATTGTTCAATGTATATTTCTTCTGAATAGAAATGATTATTTTCCATATAATATTTTATTTTAAAACTCTATTTTATTTTTCATTTTCACCATAATTTTTTCCTTTTTCTGTCAATGTGTAAAGTCCTTTTCCCATACGAACAAATAAACCCATATTATCAGGGTGATTGCTGTTTTGTTCGTGTTTATTTAATTCACCACGCAAAGTATTATCAAATGTTTCCATATTTTTAATTTTTACTTTTTTTTCTATTGCTCTTTTTTTGGCTTCCACATACAAAAAATCAATAGAAACAGGTAATTCGCTAAATTTTAGTTGTTCTTTTATTATTTCAATTATTATTTTTTTTAATGGTGGAGTAGCACCTTCAAGCGTTTTTTCTTCTTCTCGGAGTGCAACAATTTCATTTTTTATTTCTGTATTTACAACTTTTTCAACTGTTTTATCTATTTCTTCCTTAATGTTACCATACTTTTTAATATAATTTTTTGAAGGTTTAAAAATGCTATCTTGAAATTTTATTTCGTCATAAATGATACCTAATTGATTATAATAATGTGGTTTTAATTCCCTAAAAACAGTATTTACCTCAAAATTTGTTGTCAAACCTCCACCTGTAAAATTTGAAGACCCAACAATAGATGTATATTTTGAACTTTTAGAAAATTGTGTATCAAACATATAAATTTTTGGGTGAAAGACTAAATCATTATGATTATCTCTTTTATCTCCAAAACAATAAAAATTAAAATTTTCATTGTTTTCTTTAATTTCACTTAATGCAAACAATGCTTCAGCGTCTGTAGTTTTAAAATCCAAACCAACAATAAACTCAACTTGTGCTTTATTTGATTTTAAAGCGTAATCCAAACTTTTGTAAATATGTTCTAAACCTGTTTTTCGTAAAAAAGCAACTGCAATTTTAACTGATGAACTTTCAACTAATTCACTTTTTATGACATCTGCTAAGGCATAATTTGTGTTAGAAAGAATTTGTATTTTTGGGAACATTTATTGTATTTTTTATTAAGAATTTTATTTGTTTGCAAAGTTATATCTTTTATCAAATATATTTTTTTTAGCACAAAGCAAATTCAGTTTTAGAAATTCCTTTTGCTTTGATGTTGTTTTTGTCATTATCAAAAGAAAATAATGCCTTTTTTGATTGCCTCTTGGATAAAGTTTTGCATATTTAAAGGGAGATAGTTTTTTTAATTTTAAGCAAAAATACAAAAAAATTATGAATTATAAATTATGAATGATGAATGAAACCGCTAAATTGTTATACAATGGTAGTTTAATAATAAACACCGAGTTAAAAACCCCAAACACCAAGTTAAAAAGCCCAAACACCGAGTTAAAAACCCCAAACACCGAGTTAAAAACCCCAAAACACTAAGTTAAAAAGCCCAAACACCGAGTTAAAAAGCCCAAACACCGAGTTAAAAAGCCCAAACACCGAGTTAAAAAGCCCAAACACCGAGTTAAAAACCTCAAACACCGAGTTAAAAACCTCAAACACCGAGTTAAAAACCTCACATTTCGAGTTAAAAACCTCAGTTTAATATATTCATTTGTCATTCTGAAAGAATCTGGCTGTTTTACTGCTAAGAACAGCCAAACAGCCAGATTCTTTCAGAATGACACTCAAGAAAAAAAAAATTACAAAAATTGTTAGGCAGTCAAAAAATAAAACCTTTGAAATTTTAGAAACTTCAAAGGTTTTACTTTTATTAAAAAAAATTAAATAAAAATTATTTATTATCTTTTTTACGAGAAGGACGTGCAAATCTTTGGCTTAGGTCATTATAAATTTGTTCAGATGCACCAATTTTGGATTTAGAAGCACCTTTTATGGCATTATAAAAAGCTAAAGAAGCAATAAAAGCCTCACTACCAGAGAGTGTCATAGAATCCTCTAAATCTTGTGTAATTTCTTGCAAAGGGTTAAAAATCTGTCTTAGTGTTTCTACAGCGTCCAAATCAATTTTCATTTCATTGATGTCCAAATAAGCAGGCACAAGCGTAGGATTTTGTTTGGCGTGTTCGTAAGATTTTGTAACAAAAGCGAGGGTTTTGTCGCCCATTTTAACAATTTCTTGTCTTTGCTCATTGTTAAGTTTTACTAATTTTGGCAAAAGAATTTCTTGCAAAATTTTGGTAGCTTCATTGATTTTGTTTAATTCTTCTTTTGAAAAATTAACCGAAATTTGATTGTCTTGCATATATATTTAGATGTTTTTAAGGTATAAAAATGAATTAAAAATCTATAAAATAACGTTTTAGGCATTAAAATTATTATATATTGCATAAAACGAAAAAAATAAGTGTGTCATTGTGTAGCAATCTGGCTGTTTCCTGCCAAAGAACAGCCATTCTGCCAAATTCTTTTAGAATGACACCACAATTTAATAATTTCATCTTGCACTTTTAACTTTTGAACTTTTTTATTTTTTTTAGTTACATTATTATCATATTTTTGTATTAACTTTTATATTTTTTTAACAATATACTTATCTTTTATTTAATTTTTTTGTACAAATGACTAAACCTATAATCAATAATTATATGCGATTTCTTACTAAATATTTTCTTTTGTTTTTTTTCTTGGTGATTTTTTTTAATAGTGAAGGGTGGGGGCAAAAAACGTGGATAAGTGTGAGCGATACTGACTGGAGCAAAGCCATCAATTGGCTTCCTGCAGGCGCACCTTTAAGTGGTGATGATGTAATTTTTGAGGTTGTGGGTGGTATTGGTACTGCTAATTGTAACATACCTTCCTCTGTTACTGTAAAAAGCATTGTCATAAAAAATACATATTCAGGTGGTATAAATATGTTATCTGGGGTTATATTAATAGCAGAAAGCATTACATTTGAGGGGGGCGTAGGTTCAGGTGCAGTTTTTCAGATGTTCAATTCAAATTGTATTCTTTCTTGTAATAATTTTTATATGGAGAAAGGGACATTTAAAGGGGGAGACCCAAGTAGTATTTTTAGGATAAAAAATGATGGTGCTTCGCCTACTTCATCTTTTACATTGATAAGTACCGCAAGTTTTCAGGTGGGTGATTTGTCTGTGGAGTTTGGTGATGGATTAGGTTCTAATATTGATATAACTTATAAAAATGATAATCCTTCAACTAATTATTTTAATAATTTTACCTCAAATACAAGTACAAACGGAGGAAAATTAATATTGTTTAATGATATGGCAGTAAAAGGCAACCTCAAATTAGCAAGTGGTGGTATAAATCCTGATACGCCTACCTCACCACGTCTTATTGTTCAAGGAAGTGCTAATCCTACAATTGTTTTTGTAGAAAATGATTTTTCAGGGGCTAATGATAGAATCACTTTTAGATTTGAAGGTGCAGGAAACACCATATTAAAAAGTTCAAGCGGTCTTACGACAACAGGCACAAAAATACCAGGTAATATTATTGTAGATAAGGCTTTATCTGGAATGTCCCCTTACAAGGGTTTAGAACTCAGTATGGCATTAAATGTATTTTATCTTGGACAATCCCTAACACTTACACAAGGTGTAATAAAAACATCAGCCTCTAACCCTCTAAAATTGGGTGCAGATGCCTTGCTATCTGTTGGCAGTGGCTTTGTAAATGGTACAATCGTTAGAAATACAAATCCTGGAGCAACCTATACATTTCCATTGGGTATTCAACAGGGTGAAGTTACGCAATATCTACCAATGGACTTGACTTTTTCAAATTCAGGGCAAGTAACAGTTAGTAATTCTTTTTTATCAAATTTAGCTTTGTCCTCTACTCCTCCTAATAATTTAAAGCGTGTAAGCCAAATAATGCAATGGGTAGTAAAAAGTACTGATGCTATTATCACAAGTATAAAATTAAATTCACTCACAACAAACCCTTCAAATTACCAAGGAATTACCGAAATAGGCAATGGGCTTACAATTGGACAACTTGTAGGCTTATTGGTGTATCAGATTGGTACTAATGCACCCACTTATGGGAGTGATAATGTAGCACTTTCACTCACACCTTCCACATATATAGAGTTTTCACCATCAATTCTTACTAATACTAGTTTTCTTCTTGCCTCTGAAAATCCTTTTACAATAATCAATCCGCTTGGTAATCCTTTGCCTTCAGGGTATGGTTGTAGCAATGCGGTAGATGCAAGTGCAACAGGAAGTTCATTACCTATTTTTAATAACCAAGATGCAAGTTTTCAGATTCCAACTAATATTTCAAATGCAGGAACTACTTCTATTTGCAGTACGCCTGGTACTGTTCTACAAGACAAATGGATAAACTTAGGTGTTCTTTCTACTGCTGGTGATGTGCAAATAAGGGTAGAATACACAAGTAAACAAAATGTAGGCTTACAAATATTTGAATTTAATACTAATTGTACTAATCCTCTGGACATTTCATGTCAAAATCTTATACAAAACAATAATAATGAAAGAGCAACTGAATGGCTGACATTTACAGCAATACAAGGTAAAACTTACCATCTACGAGTTTCTAATTTTAGTGCTACGCCTGGACTTTCAGGGGCTATCACTGTACGTAGTAATTTGATAACCACAGATATTAAAGATTTGGTTTGTGAAGCAGAGGAAATGAGTGTAAATGATATAAATTTCCCAATTTCTTTCCCAATTTCTGCAAGTTTTCGAAACCACGAGCTTGCAAGTACGCCTTCTTGTGTATCATTGACTAATAAAAATGATGGTTGGGTAAAATTTACTGCAAATTCTACTTCTACAAGTGTAAAATATGTAAATTCAAATCAAGACGCTGTAATATCAGTATATACAGGAACAGAATGTTATGACCTTACTGATGTAGCTTGTACCAATGAGATAATAGGAGCAGGCACAGAAGTTGTTACATTTACCACCATAGTAGGAAATACTTATTATGTACGCATTACCAATGCCACATCAACAACTACTATGAATGGTAGTATAACTATAGTTGATTCACCTCCTGTAGTTGGGCTTTTAAATGCGGATAATATCACAGACTTAAGTTTTAGGGCTAATTGGGCATTAATAGCAGGTGCGAGCAATTATTTTTTAGATGTATCCACCAATCAAAGTTTTAGCACTTTTGTGGCAGGTTACAACGCTAAAAACGTAGGGAATGTTACGAGTTTTATAGTATCAGGAAATAACATAAATCCAAGTTCAACTTATTACTATCGTGTGCGTGCTGTCATAAATGATGTAGAGTCATTAAATCCAACATCTGGGGAAACAGTTAGCACTCTTTTACCTTCTCCTTCTATCACTGTGCCTGCGAATAGTATTACTTCAAGCGGTTTTACAGTAAATTGGGGAGTAATAAGCGGTGCTACTAATTATGATGTGGAATATTCATCTGATAATGGTGGAACTTTTATTGTACAACAAAATATTACAAATCCACCTTATACATTTACATTTAATACACTTTCAGCAAATACGCCTTATATTGTACGTGTAAAAGCCAAAAATACCGTTCCATCTGTAACATCAACTTCTAATGAAGTATCTGTTACTACACTAACCGCTTTATCTCCTCCAAATAATATAAATGCCTCAAATGTAACCTCAACAGGCTTTATGCTTACTTGGCAAAATATAAATGCTGATGAATATAGATTGGATATTTCAACCAATAGTTCATTTGGTGCAGGGTTTTTTATACCCAATTTTGATAATAGATATATTAATGGCAACACTACAAATGGAACTATCAATGTAGTAGGACTTAATCCAAATACAATGTATTATTTTAGAATAAAAGCTATAATTGGTAGTGCTTCTTCACTTTACACAAGTGGAAGTCAACTAACAAATAGTAATCCACCACTTGCCCCAACCGCATTAACCACTTCATCTGTACTCACAAGTTCATTTCAAGCTAATTGGCAACAAGTAATAGGAGCAACAGGCTATGAATTAGATGTTGCAACAGATAATCTTTTTGCTAATCCGATTGCAAATTCTCCTTTTTCAGTTACAACGCTTTCTCAAACTGTAACAGGATTAAATGCTGGTAAGATTTATTATGTGCGTGTGCGTGCTGTAAATGTAGGTGGAGTTTCTGCTAACTCAAATGTAATTTCGGTTATTACCACACCTAATATGCCAACCGCAACAGGTGTAACCGCAACATCTTTCACAGCCAATTGGACAGCCACCACAGGAGCAACAAGTTATACCTTAGAAATTTCTAATAATGGAGGTGCTTCTTATACAAATATTCCAGTTTCCCCTGCAACAGCTACAAGCCAAGTAATTACAGGATTGGTAACAGGCACGCAATATTTATTTAGAATAAAAGTCAATGTAAATACATTAAGCTCTAATTTTTCTATAGATGGAAGTGTTACACCTTCTTTGCAAGCACCTGACGCACCTGTAGCTGTGCTTGCTACAAATATTGTAAATATCAGTTTTACTGCTAATTGGCAACAAGTTATAGGAGCAACAGAATATGAATTAGATGTTGCACTTGCTACAAATCCTAATTTTAACCCTCCCATACAAACCATTCCTAATATTTCAGGAACAACTCAAAATGTAACAGGGCTTACTGCTGGTACAAATTATATTTATCGTGTGCGTGCAAAAAATACAGCAGGAACTTCTGGTTATTCAGCTTCAATATCTGTTACAACCTTGAATGTAGGAGGCAATATTCCCGAAACCCCCACAGATTTAAGCCCATTTGCGACATCTTCCACCACCATAGAAATATCTTGGCAAGATGAATCAACCAATGAAACAGGTTTTGAGCTTCAACGTAAAACAGGACTTACAGGCAATTATGCTACTATATATACCGCTCCTGCCAATCAATCAGGCAACAGTCTGGTAAGTTATGTAGATGCAAATCTTACGCCCAACACCAAATATTATTATCAAGTAAGAGCATTGGGCTTGGTTGGTAATTCAGCGTATAGTGATGAAAATAGTGCGACCACATTACCAGAACCTATAAATCCTCCTACTTTCCTTGAAGTTGGGACAGTTTCAACATCTTCTATAGAGCTTAGTTGGGTGGATAATGCAACCAATGAAACAGGTTATGAGGTATATCGTGCTACACAAGGTACTGATTTTGTGCTTGTATCTACGCAACCTGCAAATACTACCATTTTTATAAATACAGGATTAACCAATGCAACCGCATATTTTTATAAAGTAGTAGCCATCAAAGGAAGCACCAATAATCCATCATCACCAAGCAATATAGCAGCTGCAATTACTGCTGATGTGCCTATAAGACCTGGTACTTTTGTGGCAAATGTTACAGGAACAACTACTGCCTCGCTTACTTGGCTTGACAATTCTAATAATGAAGAAAGATTTGTGATAGAAATAAAATCACTTGCAAGCAATGGATTTTTTGTATTCTTAAAAGAAGTACCAGCTAACAGCACCAGTACAACAGTTTCAGGGCTTTTGCCCAATCAACAGTACATATTCAGGATATATTCAGAAAATAGTGCAGGTGATTCGCCAAATGTATTATCAAATCAAATAAATACTGATATTAATACAAATGTGCCTGTACCAAATGCCCCAACAGAGCCTTATGCAGAAGCCATTTCAACCATAGAAATTGGTATTCGTTGGAAATACAACAAAGCAGGTGATGCAGTAATGTTTAGGATTTTGCGTTCTACAAGCAATGTTCCAAGTTCTTTTGCAGAGGTTGGGCGTATTTTGGCAAATAGATTAAGTTTTAATGATACCAAAAATATCGTTGCAGGTACAACATATTATTATCGTGTAATAGCAACCAATGGGGGAGGAGATTCACAATTAAGCCCTATTGTTTCAGTAATTGCAGAATGTAATGTAACCACTGTTATCAATACAGACCAATCAGGAAGTGGAAATATTGCTTGTGATACCAAACAAGTGCTTTTGCAACTTAGTACCAATGTAACCGTAGGTCGTTTGCAATGGTTTAAAAATAGTCTTGCAATTAGTGGAGCTACTTTTTCCTCTTATATTGCTACTGAAACAGGCGAATATTATTGTAGAATATTAGCAGGTGATTGTGATAAAAAAACCGAAGTAAAATCTGTGTTAATTGTGCCTTCATTTATCGTACAAGTAAGTTTTGTAACTGACCGACTTACAAGTAATAGATTAGGAGCAGGTACTTATCAATGGTATTATGAATACCAACCAATTCCTGGTGCAATACAAGATAATTACATTCCAACACGTGGAGGTGTATATTATTTAATGGTTACACAGGGAAGTTGTAGCGCAGTTTCTAATTTATTTACTTTTGTGCCAACAGGGTTGGAAGTTTCGTTTTCGCAAGCATTACAAGTATATCCAAATCCTGCGGAAGATGAAATTTCTTTGAAAATAGAACACCCACAAATGGGTGATTTTGAAGTATTCGCAGTGGATATGCAAGGCAAAAAAATACAAATTGCAACAGGTTACAAAGATGAAACCATTTACACCCAAAAAATCAATATTTCAAGCCTCAACAAAGCAGTTTATCTATTGGAGGTAAATATGAAAGGATTAAAAGGTCAGAAAAAATTGGTGAAATTGTAGGCAAAAGTAGTCAGGAATCAGGTTTCAGGAATCAGACTTCAAGAATTAGGTTTCAGAAATCAGGTTTTTAAGAATTAGTAAAAAAGTCCCTAAGATTTTAAAATAAAATCTTAGGGATTTTTTTTGTATAGCAAAATAAAATAACAAAAGGTAGTTGGCGGTTTCATTCATCATTTATCATTTAACATTTATCATTCAAATACTTTTTTGAAAAAACTTATTTTTATTAAATTTTTTTAGCATAAAAAAAGAAAAAAAATATTTACTTTTGCACCGCTTTATAACTTATTTTCAAAATTTATTTTCAAATAAAATTGTAAATTTTTTTTTAAAAGTAATAGAAAAATCAATTAAAAATAATAAATATATTCCAAATAAAATTTGGACAGGGATAAAATATTTTTTCAAAAAATAAAAAAATGGGATTCAGAGATTGGTTCACAGGCGATATAGCCATTGATTTAGGTACAGCTAACACACTCATCATTTATAAAGACAAAATTGTGATTGATGAACCTTCTATCATTGCAGTTGATAGAAAAACTGATAAAGTGCTTGCAGTTGGCACACAAGCTATGCAAATGCACGAAAGAACACACGACAATATTCGTACTATTCGCCCCCTCAAAGACGGTGTAATTGCGGATTTTACCGCAGCAGAGCAGATGATTAGGGGTATGATTAAAATGCTTAACATTGGTAATCGTTTTTTTACACCTTCTTATCGTATGGTGATTTGTATTCCGTCAGGTATTACTGAGGTAGAAAAACGTGCTGTAAAAGAAGCTGCTGAACATACAGGTGCAAGAGAGGTGTATATGATTCACGAACCTATCGCTGCTGCAATAGGTATCGGTATCAATATTGAAGAACCTAATGGCTCTATGGTGGTGGATATAGGAGGAGGAACTACCGAAATTGCAGTTATTTCGCTTTCTGGTATTGTGTGCGAACAATCTATCAAAGTGGCTGGTGATGTATTTACAAGGGATATTTTGGAATATATGCGTCGTCAGCACAACCTTCATATTGGCGAAAGGTCAGCAGAACAGGTAAAAATTGCAGTTGGTGCTGCGTTGCCTGAATTGGAAAATCCCCCAAAAGACTACGAAGTGCGTGGAAGGGATTTGATGACAGGTATTCCTAAAATCCTCAAAGTAAGTTATTCTGAAATTGCTTTTTGTTTGGATAAATCTATTGCAAAAGTAGAGGACGCTGTACTTAATACCTTAGAAAAAACCCCACCAGAACTTTCTGCTGATATTTATAACAATGGTATTCACCTTACAGGTGGCGGTGCATTATTGAAAGGTCTTGACAAACGTCTTGCCCTAAAAACCAAACTTCCTATTCACATTGCTGACGACCCACTTAAAGCAGTTGTAAAAGGTACAGGAATTGCCCTTAGCCAAATAGACAGGTTTAAATCTGTTTTGATGTAATTGTATTAGGGGAAAGGTGTAAGGGGAAAGGTGTAAGGGGAAAGGTGTAAGGGGAAAGGTGTAAGTACAAATAGAGTTTAAGGGAAAACATAATTGAAAAATAATAGCCAAAATACAATAAACTTTAACTAAGATTTATTGTATTTTGGCTGTTTTTTTTCTTTTTTGATATTAAAAAACTCCCTCTTTGGGGCAGGACTGTTAATCACTAAATTTTCTAAGATAAAAAACCAAATAATATTTTAATAAAGAGCATTTTATCCCTTAGGGCGTTGCTGGAAAAATTGCCTTTTGGAATTTTTTAGCAACTCCCTAAGGGCTGAAAGACACAAAACTAACATCTTCACACAATAGAGTTCTTTAAATGAGAGATTTTTACCAAATATTTAATTTTTAAATATTTTAAGTGTTTTATCAAAATTTTTCATTACTTTTTGTTTATATTTTTAACGTATAATTTAAAATTCCATAAGGC
>JAAFIN010000163.1 GCA_013297825.1 Cytophagales bacterium | reverse complement strand
TTGGTTTGGCGGAATATTTCTTGTGTAAAACGTTGTACGTATTCAGGTTTTTGTTCGGTTTTTTGGGTTGGATTTTCGGTTTTTTGAATTTCTGTGAGGGTTTTTGCTACAAAATTTTGTATGGTAACATCACTATTTTCGTGCAGATAATTCAAAATATCGTATTTTTCCAATAAAATTGTTTTATTTTTTAATAAAATACTTTCTGCAAATTTGCGTGTGCCTCTGTGCGGACTATCACATATCGCAAGCACATTTTCCAAAAATGTTTTATTATTTGCATCAATATTTTGAACAAAATCCTGTGCAGTACGCATAGCATCAGGCATATCACTTTCCAAAAGTTTGAGCGTAAAATACGTTGTAAGACCTTTTTTTACTGCATAATTTAACGCAAATTTTCTTAAAGAAGGCAATTTATGCAAACACGCTTTGAATAGATTTTGGCTATCCATTGGCAATAAATCTGTATTATTCCAAAGCCAATCAAATAAAATTTCTTCGTATTCAGGCAAAGAAACATTCAATAACTCTGGATTTTTTTGGCTCTTGAAAAACTGCACAAAAGTAGGATTTTGCAAAAGTCTTTTGCCAAGATTTTCATTAGAAGTAATTTGTGGTAAAAGATTTTCCCAAAAACCTTGTTCTTTTTGACCCAATTCAAAAAAACGTTCTAAGATAATTTTTGCACCTTTTTGCCAACCTTTTTCATCAAGGTTACTAATAAATTCTACGGTTGTGTTGTAATTGATATTTCCAATAATTTTTTCATAAAAATTATCAGGCATATATTGTGCATTATCATAAAAATATCCTGAATTATCAGCTTTTTGCAATACTTTTATAAAAATATGTTGTTTCACTTCATTCAACAACAAAATATTTTCCCAAAGCACAGGAGCAAAGGTTATGTCATTTGAGTCATAACTTTTATATTCAAAACAATCTTCTGCCCCATCTTCATTGCACAAAGAATTATGAAATGCAAACCAAAGAATTTTGTCCGCAAAATTTCTATAATCTGCATTATTTGCAATATTGTTTGAGATTTGGCGAGCATTGTAAATTCCCCATTGCGTAATTTGTTGGTTTTTTGTAAATTCTTTGCATTTTTCTAAAAGGAATTTTTTGGCATCTTCAAGATTTGGATATGCAGTATGTAATTTGGGAATGTTGTTTAATACATTATTGTTCATTAAATCAATGAGCATTGTATCAAAATATTCCACGATTGGCGTTGCGTTGCATTTTCTGGCAATATCCCAAAAAGTATTTGGATAATTGGACGCTGTCCAAGATGAGTACTTAAACACACGCAAAAACAAGTTAATACCTTCTTGTGTGCTTAAAAGCAAATGAAGATTTTTTTGTGCAAGTTCTTTCGCTTTGGGTTTGTAGCTTTCCAAACTACCTGTAACATCATTTGTTGAATATTGTGCTTCCCAATCATCACCATAAATCGCAATTTTTACCCCAAAAAGCACCATAAAATATTCGCCTTTGAAAAAACTTTTGATGGTATTGTAATATGGATATAATTTGCTTTTATTTTTCTTGTAAATAGGCATTGCAACATCTAACAATCTTTCAAAACTTGTTACATCTTTCAGATTATTTGCGTTGCGATTTGGATTATTCCACGCATTTACCCAATTAGAAACTTCGCTATGGTCTACATTTTTGAGTTTTAAAAATGCAATTTCTTGCAATTTTGGGTTTGGCATTGCAAAAAGCGAAGAAGCCATCTCAAATATATCTTTTTGGGAAAGCGTATCAATCACAGATTTGTGATTATCAATCAAATATTCAAGAGCTTTTTGTGTTCTTTTGCCTTTGTTGTCATTTTTGAGGGCAGAAAAAGCAATTTTTGCGTAGTTTTCTGTCCAAAATTTTTGCCAAAAGTCGTCCATTTTTGGGCGATTTTGACGAATTTGGTCTATTTTTTTTCTTAAATCATTTGAAGCATAAAAATACATATAAGCGTGCAGATTGGCTGATAAGCCTTGCATTGTATAGATTTGATATGCTTGTTGGGTAGCCAAATGATGCAAAAGAGGCGAATTTTCGGTTTCAAAAAATGTAACAAGTTGTGCATCAGAAAACTTTGGCAATGTAATATTATTGCGTTTGTGCCAAAAATAAAGCCATTCCAAAATATCTACTTTATCAGTTTTTTCCCAAAGTGCAATAATTTGGTTGGCGTATTGGTCATTATCCCAAATTTCTGGAGCGTGTGTTTGGACAGTATTAAATTGGAATTTTGTCCAATCTGCTGTGTATGCACTATACACATTTTTTTGAATAATTTGTCTTGATTTCGCATAAATAATATGATACGAAAGCCAACGCTGACTTTCTACAAAACCTTTATCTATAATTTCAGGCGTACTTTCTAATAATCTTAATGAAAATTTTACATACATTTCAGGGTTATTTTGAGCCAAAAACTTTAATAACCTTCTGCCTCTACGTTTCATATAAAGCACTGTTTTCCAAGTAGGAAATTTGCTATTTTTGTCTTCTTCTGCGTGGTCAATCCTCACAAGTGCGTGCATAAGTGCGTGGGCAAGGTCAGGCGAAGTATTAAGGGCTTGTGGATTTTCTATGGCATAAGTTTCACAAAGTTTGTATAATTTTTTCCAAAGTTGCCAATAATCAGGTTGAAAAGGGGCATTTTTGAGGAATTGCACAGTTTCAAAACCAATTTCTGAGGAGATTTGGGCAGGATAATTATCAGGAATATTAAATAATTTGGGTAATTGTGCCATAGAAGTATTTTTTTGTATAAAAAAATTTGTTAAAAATTAACGCAATTTATATTTTTTTTTGAGAAAAACAAAAATATTTATGAAAAAAGAAAAAAACCTTTTTTCTCTTTTGAAAAAAGGTTTTTTTTGTTAAAATCTAAAATCACTTTAAAAAACCTCCAAATTAGACAACAAATCAAAATGTTTTTGTTTCAAAACAAAATAATCTTCTTTTATGCAGAGATTTTGCAATTTAAAAATACCTGAAACGTACATTTCTGTCATTTTACATTGATGTTCATTTTGAAAATCCATAAAAAACAAGATTTCTGATTGTTCAAAAAACATTTTTTCGTTTTCTTTATAAAAAACAGGATTTTCTTTTGTAAAAATTTTGTGATAATTGGTTTCTTTATCCAATGTAACTATCAAAACAAAAGCATTTTTTTGGATTTTTGATGAAATGATAAAGTTTTTTATGGCTTTGGTTTCATTTTCTAAATTCTCTAATTTATTTGATAACTTTTTTTGTTCATCAGATATTTTTTCCAAAAGATTTGTATTATTTTCCAAATTTTGAGCAAATAAACTAAACATATTGCTCATATCTTGAATTTTTGAGGTCAATTCATTTGGCGTTTCTTGCGTGGTTTGGGATTGAGACGTAGAAGTTGGCGGATTTTTAAAAATTTCTAACAATTCTTTTTCACATTTTAGAAAATAATTACGTGCTTCTTCGCCCTTTTCTGTGCGTGCTTGCATAGCCAATTTTTTAGCAAAATCAATAGTTATCAAAAAATCAAGACCAAAATTTCCCTTAGAATTTTCACTCGTCTTTAAGACGAGTGAAGTGAAATCTGAGTTTTCCACAGCAAACGGATTTTCAAGAATATTTACTTTGTACCATCTTGACCAATTATAATCCATATAACCCAAAAAATCATATAATTCTTTTGCAGAAACTACATGTTTCCCATCTTGTTGTTGGATATTTATAAGGGCTTTATTGGCATAATTGACTTTTGAGTCGTATACTTTTGGTTTTTTCTCAAAATTTTCTTTACAAATTATCATAAAATCATACACAAGAATACTTTTTGAAGTATTTGAATTTTTAGCGAATTTTATTGCACATTCAAGCGTTAATTTTATGACTTTTTCAGGTCTTCCAAAACTTTTATTTTGTGATTTTTTGGTTAAAAAGTCGGTTAAAAAGTCCAACTTTTCCACATAGTTTTTAACCAAGAATAGTTCAGCTTTTTGCTTTGTAGAATAGTTTAATAATTTCCAAAATACACTAAAATCAACAGTGTATTTTTGTGGGCTTACCAAATCATTTTCAATCATTTCTTTGATAGAAATTTTTTCATTTTCCGATAAAATTTCGGAATTTTGTGGATTATTGTGCATATTTTTAAATATGTGTTTGTAAAAACAGCAATTTTTTTAAAAGGGATTGCTGTTTTTTTTATGAATTGAATAAATTTAAAGTGTATTACAAAATTAAAAAATGTATTTTAAAAACACAAATATTATTTAATAATTTTTTTCATAAAAAATTTTATATTTTAATAAAACAATCACTTGCAAAATTTTAGTAATGTGGATAACTTTTTTACAAATGTGGATAACTTGTAATAATTGTGGATAACTATGTGGATAACTCAAAAAAGTTATCCACACTTTTTGATGTACTTCCAAAAGATTGTTTTTTATAAAATAAGCCTTAGACAATGTGTCCAAGCCTTATTTTTTTTGTATTTTATTTTAAAAAATGTAATTTTGTGTTTCTTTTCAAAAAATAACCTATATCGTAAATAGGAATTTTGAGAAGATTTTACTTTTTTACAAAATAATAATGGAAAATATCCAAATTACCCTACCTGATGGAAGCATTCGTGAGTTTCCAAAAGGCACTACAAGTCTCCAAATCGCTCAAAGTATCAGCGAAGGCTTAATGCGTAATGTCCTCGCCTCTAAAGTAAATGGCGAAATTTGGGACGCTAATCGTCCTATCAATGCTAATGCACAAGTCCAATTATTGACTTGGAAAGACACAGAAGGTAAATCTGTATTCTGGCATTCTTCTGCTCACTTATTGGCAGAAGCCTTAGAAGCACTTTATCCTAACACAAAATTCGGAATAGGGCCTGCCATAGAAACAGGATTTTATTATGATGTTGAATTTGCAGAAGGTGTAACTTTTGGCGAAGGTAATTTTGCTGATGTGGAGAAAAAAATGCTTGAACTTGCACGTCTGAAAAATGATTATACTCGCCAAGAAATTTCAAAAAATGATGCAATTTCATATTTTACCAAAAAAGGCGATAATTACAAATTAGAGCTTTTGGAAGGATTAGAAGATGGCAAAATCACTTTCTACACACAAGGCAATTTTACTGACCTTTGCAAAGGTTCGCACATTCCAAATACAGGTTTTATCAAAGCAGTAAAACTAATGAACACCGCAGGTGCGTATTGGAGAGGCGATACTTCACGCAAACAACTTACAAGGATTTATGCAGTTTCATTTCCACAAGACAAAGAACTCAAAGAATATCTTGTTTTGTTGGAAGAAGCCAAAAAAAGAGACCATCGCAAACTCGGAAAAGAATTAGAATTATTTACTTTTTCGGAAAATGTAGGAATGGGTTTGCCTCTTTGGTTGCCAAAAGGTACTTTATTGCGTGAAAGATTAGAACAATTTTTGAGAAAAGCACAAACAAAAGCAGGTTATCAATCTGTGGTTACGCCTCATATTGGAAGCAAAAAATTATACGAAATATCAGGACACTGGGAAAAATATGGTGCGGATTCATTCCAACCTATTCACACGCCAGAAGAAGATGAGTTATTTATGCTCAAACCAATGAATTGTCCGCACCATTGCGAAATCTATAAGTCAAAACCACGTTCTTATCGTGATTTGCCTTTGCGTTTGGCAGAATTTGGAACAGTTTATCGTTACGAACAATCAGGTGAATTACACGGATTAACACGCGTAAGAGGTTTTACACAAGATGACGCACATATTTTTTGCACTCCTGACCAAGTAGAAGATGAATTTGCAAAAGTAATTGATTTGGTGTTGTATGTATTTGGTGCGTTGGGTTTTTCGGATTTTACTGCTCAAATTTCATTGAGAGATATGGAAAATCCTGAAAAAAGGCATAAATACATTGGAAAAAATGAAGATTGGGAAAAAGCTGAAAACGCTATCGCAAAAGTTGCACAAGAAAAAGGTCTTAGAACTGTGGTTGAAAAAGGTGAAGCTGCGTTTTATGGGCCTAAATTGGATTTTATGGTAAAAGATGCTTTGGGTAGAAAATGGCAACTTGGCACGATTCAAGTTGATTACCAACTTCCACAACGTTTTAAATTGGAATATATTGGTGCTGATAACCAACGTCATTGTCCTGTAATGATTCACAGAGCGCCCTTTGGTTCAATGGAAAGATTTATTGCGGTGCTTACAGAACATTGTGCAGGAAACTTTCCGCTTTGGCTTGCTCCTGAACAGATTGCCATTTTGCCTGTTTCTGAAAAATACCACGATTACGCCCAAAATCTTTATAATCTTTTGCAAGAAAATGACATCAAAGGCTTTTTAGATGAAAGGGACGAAAAAATACAACGCAAAATTCGTGATGCAGAAGTTAAAAAAGTACCTTATATGTTGATTGTAGGCGAAAAGGAACAAGAAGCAAATTCTGTATCTGTTCGCAAACACGGTCAAGGTGATTTGGGTAGTATGTCGCAAGAGGCTTTTGTTCAATTATTTGAAAATGAAATTAAAGAGCTTTTGAAGAAAATTTAATTTTTAATGGTGAATGGTAAATGTTGAATGAAACAAACATTTTTCATTTTCATTTTTTACAAAAAAATAGGCTTGGACAGTTTGTCTAAGCCTGTTTTTTTTATTATTTTTGAATTTAATATAAAAATAATTAGTTTTAAACGTTATAAAAAAAACTAAAAATATTTTGATTATGACTATACCACAAACTAACTATGTGCTTGACAATCAAGGTCAAAAGGCATTTGTACAAATTCCTGTAAAAGATTGGGAAAATTTTGTAAATGAATTTAAAAAAATGGAAACAATGTTGTTGCTCAAAGAAAAACTAAAAAATGCTTTTAAAGAAATGAAACAAATCCAAAAAGGAGAAAAACAAGGCACTACTTTACACGATTTTTTGTATGAATTGTAAAATTATTACAATAGATGAGTTCAAAAGAGATGCAAAAAAGTTATTAAAAAAATACGCTTCTCTTAAAACTGAATTAGCTCAACTTGAAACAGAATTATTACAAAATCCACGTTTTGGTACACTAATAAAAGAAAATACCTATAAAATTCGTTTGGCTGTCAAAAGCAAAGGAAAAGGTAAAAGTGGAGGTATGCGTGTAATAACACATGTGATAGAAGCAATTTTGGAAATAACTGAAAATGAAATTGAACAAGATTTTACAATATTTTTGCTAACAATTTATGATAAATCTGAAATAGAGAATATCACAGACAATAATTTGAACTATCTTATCAATGAAATAAATAATGAATTTGATTTAGATGAATAATAAAAAACAAGGCTTAGACAAACTATCCAAGCCTTATTTTTAACTTATTTTATGGTAAATGTGAATGTTTGTTCTGGTCTAAAAGGTATGTTTTCAGGGCAAGTACCATTTCGTTTATACATATTTATTACGATATTAGTTATTTTAATGACATCACCATGTCGCAATTTGCATTTACTCCAATCCATGTTATATGAATGTATATTTTCATAGATGTTTCTTTCTTTTACTTGTACATCAAAACTATACCAATCCAGATACCAAGCACAAAAAACCACTTTTTTATAATCTTCATTACCTCTAAAACTAATTCTAATGGCTTCTGGCATTGGGATTTGCATTTTATTTTTGAGTGGAATTTTTGAGTTATTTATAGCAAGATAAAACCCAAGTATATCTTCCATCAAAAGATGGACAATTTCAAATTTTTGTTGTTTTATGATTTTATTTTTGTGTTTAATATTTAAAATAACTTCTCCTGATTTTTCACTTGTGTAAATTATCAAAATCATATTACCACTTGTTTTTACAGATTGATGAAAATAAGCATCTGTTATTCTTGCATTATTTGATGTAATTTCGTGTTGCATATTATTTTTTTCTTCCAAAGGAATTTCATAGTTAAATACACAAACTTCAGAAGTATATATCCTTGCTAAAAATACATCTTCGTTTTTGTCTTTTTCTGAATATGATTTTCCAGCAGGTTTATTTTTAAGTTTTATATTTAGGGATTGATTTTGTGCCAAAAGATTATGATTTGCAACAAAAAAAATTATTCCTAAAAAGAAAAACACAAAAGAAAAAATTGTTTTTTTGAGATTATTCATATTCTTAAAAAAGGTTTAAAGATTTTAACGTTTTACGCAAAGTATTTATAAAAGGTTACATTTCAAAAAAAAACAGGCTTAGACAATTTGCCTAAGCCTGTTTTTATAAATTCTTTGAAATATGTTTTTCAAACCAAGTTTGTACTTCTTCCAAAGATAATTTTGCAGAAGCCACATCTAAAGTAAAATTTATAAGCACTTCATCATTCACTTCTTTTATGAAATCGTATCCATTTTTTAGCAAAAAAATCATTGCACTTTGTAATCCTGTTCTTTTGTTGCCATCTTGAAATATATGATTGCAAACAATGTGGTGCATATATACGCCAGCTTTTTGATAAATATGTGGATAAAGTGGCTCGCCAAACATTTCTGCTTGCACAACTTCAATCAAATAATCCAAATTTTCTTCGTGCAGAAGATTATAAGGAGGCACAAAATTACCACCAAATAATAAAGTTTGTTGTTGATTGATTTTTATAATTTGGTTTTTGGTCAAATAAATTAAGCCAATGCTTTCCATACTTCTTTGTATTTTTCGTTTGTGATTGATAATAATTTTTCAAATTCTTTCTCCTCCTCCATTTCTTTTGTGATTTCAGCAAGAATGGTTTTGTCATTTTTTAGCATTTCTTTTGCCAATGCTTTAAATTCTTCACGTGTAAGTGTTGGTTTTGTGGTGGTACTCATATTTTTGTTTTTTTTCTTTAATAAAAAGTTTATTTAATCCATAACGTTTTCCTTTGAAAATTATTTTTTGCTTGTTTTTTTATAACCAAAAACAACAAAAGATTTTCCAAATAATTACATTTGAAAAATCTCTATTTGGCTGTTTAATTCCTAATTTTTAATTCCTAATTCTTAATTGTCTAATCGCCATCACCGCTTGCATACGTAATTGCAATGCCCAAAAGCGAACTCATATCACTTTTGAAAAAGCGTATATTTTTTTGAAGTTCTGTATAAAGATTATCAAAAGCAGTCGCAGAATTTTGAATTTGTGAAGAAATACGTGTATTTGTTGGGACATTGTTCAAAGCATTTTTGATGGCAGTAAGTTGCGTTTCAGTGGAATTTATCAAAGCATTACCACCTTCCACACTTGCCAAATAATCCCTAAAACCTACGCCAATATTTCCATTTTTGGATTTTCCACGCCAAATATTTTCAATCGCAATAATATGATTTGCAAGCATTTTGAGCGTTTTTCCTGAATAATATGCTTCCACTTTATCAGGGAAATTTTGGACTTGTGAGCTTCTTTTTCCCAAAGGCAAACCAACTTTTAGGTTTTTTATTTGCTCAAAACTTTTTACAAATTCATTGTATAAAATTGAGGTGCTACTTCCTACATCTGTACCATTATTTTGTATAAATTCACTTGTAAAACCGCCATTCCACGCATTAACCACATTATCCACACGAGTTTTTAGGTTTTGAATGGCATTTGTCAAAAAAGTTTTGCGGTTTGAATTATTAAATAAATTTAAAATCGCATTATTATCATCATTTAACGAAAAAACCAAATATTCTATTGCCAAAAAACCTCTTGCATCACGATTAAAATCCGAAAAATTCGCATTATTGTTTGTGATAGCATTTTCTATTTTTGTGGTAGAAATCGGAAAAGTAGCAATTTCTTCCCAAAGTGATTTTTGCAAACCTTGTTCGCTTGCTACGCCTATATTGTACGCATTAGCGTATTGCCAAGCAGTATAAGCATTTTCCCAAGAAGTTTGGAGATTAGTAAGATTTTGGGTATTTGCATTTTGAACAAATACATCTGCATTATTTTTGAGGATATTTATTTGACTTTGCAAATCCACAAAAGCAGGTTTTATGAGATTATTCGCATAATTTTCCAACATTTTGCTTCTATCAAATGAATTTGTAGGCTCTGATTTTTTTGGGTCGCAACTCCACAATAAACTTATAATTATAAAATTAAGAACAAAAAAATTAAGAACAAATGTGTTTTTTAATGTATTTTTCATGGTATTTTATTTTTAAAAATGATTTTTTTGTAAAAACACCACAAAGATAATAATTTTTTTATATTTATTTAGATTAAATCTAAATAATTTTTTTATTTCAAACTTTCCATTACTTTTTGCACAGTTACAAGATTTGATTTATTTCCCCAAGCATTGTTTATATAATTCATCACATCAGCAATTTCCTGCGGTTTTAGCGGATTTTCAGGCATTACACCATTATAAATTTGTCCATTTACGGTAATTTTTCCCTGCAAGCCTCGCTTTATTTGACGAATAGCTCTTGCAGAATTTTGCAAAAGGTAATCAGATTGTGCCAAAGGCGGAAATACACCTGCAATGCCTTTGCCATCTGCTTGGTGGCAAGTTGCACAATTATTGGTATAAATTTTTTTGCCACGTTGTTGGCTTGCAGAAAAATCATCTTGAAATCCGCAAAAAATTATTCCAAAAAATAAAAAAATAAGAAATAGAAAAATTCTTTTTTGTAGCATAATTAGGCAAAAGGAATCAGGAGAAAGGTGTCAGGAATCAGGAGAAAGGTGCCAGGAAATACAAAACAGCCAAATTATTTTAGAATGACACAGGCTTTTCTTTTGGCTGTTTATAATTCATAATTCATAATCCATAATTTTTCTTGATTATTCAATAGATTGCTATCCAAAAGGCATTTTTTGATAGCTTTTGAAAGTTCAGCAGGAAGAAGATTATTTTGTATTTCAAAATTTTTTAAAATAATATTTTTATCTTCTTCCAAATGCGTGCTATAACCCAACAAACGAGGCAAATTCCATTCAATAGAAAACCTCAAAAAACGAATTTCAATATTTTCTTTGTCCAAAAAAATTGCCTTTCCAAAAGCCTTGTCTGCTTCTGCTACATAATGCCATTTGGAAAGCGGATTATAAAGATTTTTGGCTTTTAGGGCATCAGACGCACCTTTATAAGCCCACAAAATAGCATTTTTGGGTGGATTTTTTTCAAAAAACTCAAATAATTTTTCTGCTTCTTTTTCTTGTTGTGAAGCCAAAGAATACCATAAACGAATGTCGTCAAGCATTTTTTATTTAGGAATTGAGAATTAGGAATTAAGAATTAAACAGCCAAATTTAATTAGGAATTAGGAATTAAGAATTAGGAATGAAACAGCAAAAAATCTGTGTCATTCTGAAAGAATCTGGCTGTTTTGTATTTCCTTTCTCCTGACACCTGATTCCTTTCTCCTGACACCTTTTACCTAAATTACCCTCAAAATTTCCAAAAATCAAAGTATTTCAAAAAAATCATACTGATATTTCTTGCGTCATCTATGCCCCTGTGATGCGTACCTGTGAGCGGAATATTCTCTTTTTCCAATGCCTGTGCCATACCAATACCTTTGCGAAGGTTGGTAATTTCAGCGTGTTGGTGTTTGATGCTAATGTGATTTTTGAGCCAATCAATAGGTAAATTCCACAATTTACAATCTTGTTCAAATTGCCCTTTGTCATAAAAACCCCACGAACACAAAAAATATTCATCATCAAATTCAGAAATCCAATCCTGAAATTTCTCCAAAACCACAGGAAAATAAGGTGCATTATCCACTTGTGATTGCGTGATAGTGGTTAATTCAGTGCAAAAATCCGATAAAATGGGATTTTTTTTGGGTTTTACAAAAGAAGAAAATTCTCCTAATATTTTTTGTGTATCATCAATACACACTGCCCCAATTTCAATAATTTCATTGGGTTTTATATTGCGATTTTCCCAACAAGTCGCTTCTAAGTCTAAAATTATATATTTCATATCGTATTTAAACGCTATGCTATAAAAAATATTGTAAAAATATTTTTGTTTTTGTAAAAATCTGTTACACCGCTATATAAAACTTACACAAACTTATACATTTGATGTTTATTTCATGTTTCAACGTGTCCCCTTGCCATCAGACTCAGGATTTTTGACACTCCACTGTGCGATTTAGCTCACCGCTTGACCTT
>JAAFIN010000162.1 GCA_013297825.1 Cytophagales bacterium | reverse complement strand
GGAAAGACTCGCAGGTGTACATATTACAGGAGCGATTTTTAGCAATATTACACACGACCATTTGGATTTTCACGGAACATTTGACAATTATATCAAAGCTAAAAAATTGTTATTTGACCAGCTTTCTACATCTTCTTTTGCACTTGTGAATTTAGATGATAAAAATGGCAAAATTATGCTCCAAAATTGCAATGCACAAACCCAAAAAACCTTTGCTTTGCATCAATTTTCAGATTTTAAAGCAAAAATTTTAGAAAACACCTTACACGGTCTTTTTTTGGAAATAGACCAAGAACAGGTTTGGTTTAGGTTGATTGGCGAATTTAATGCGTATAATTTGCTTTCGGTGTATGCAACTGCAAGACTTCTAAAAGCAGAAAAAAATACAATTTTAACTGCTTTATCACGTATTACAGGAGCAGAAGGACGTTTTGAGCAATTTTCAGGCAAAAATGGAAATGTAGGAATTGTGGATTATGCACACACACCTGATGCCCTCAAAAATGTGTTACAAACCATAGAACAACTCAAAAAAATAGGGGAACGTGTGGTTACAGTAGTTGGTTGTGGTGGTGATAGGGACAAAACCAAACGCCCTATTATGGCAAAATTAGCTTGTGAATATAGCGACAAAGTGATTTTGACTTCTGACAATCCACGCACCGAAAACCCAATGGACATTTTAAATGATATGCTTGTTGGGCTTGATAGTAGCCAAAAACGCAAATGCGAGGTTATAGAAAATCGCAAAGATGCCATTTTGAAAGCCTCTGAAATTGCTGAAAAAAACGATATTATTCTTGTTGCAGGCAAAGGACACGAAACTTACCAAGAAATAAATGGCGTAAAATATCCTTTTGATGATAGGGAAATTTTGAAAAATGCTATAAAATAAAAGCTCAAAAGTTTAAATGTTCAAAAGTTTAAAAAACACATTGAAATTTTGAGCTTTTATTTTTGAACCTTAAACGTTTTGAACCTTTTTTGAACTTTTGAACTTTTTAATCTATGATTCACAAAAAGACACATTTCATTTTATTTGTATTTTTTTTAATTTCTTTTTTAGAAAATAAAAAAATTATTGCCCAAAATGCCCCAAAATATAGCAATGAATTTTTAGCAATAGGTTCAGGTGCGAGAGGGCTTGCAATGGGTAACGCACAAACCGCAGTAGTCAATGATGCTACTGCAGGTTATTGGAATCCTGCGGGTTTGCTCAAAATCAAAAAACGTTATGAAGTTGCACTTATGCACTCTGAACAATACGGAGGCGTTGCCAAATATGATTTTGCGTCTTTTGCTACACCTGTGGATTCCAATAGTCATATTGGGCTTTCTGTCATACGATTTGGGGTAGATGACATTCCTGATACAAGATTTTTGTATGATGCCAATGGCAATATAAATTACAACAATGTCAAATTTTTTAGTGCTGCGGATTATGCGTTTTTGGTGTCTTATGCAAGGAAAATTAGGCAAATCAAAGGGCTTTCAATGGGTGCAAATTTTAAAGTAATTTATAGAAATGCAGGGAATTTTGCCAATGCTTTTGGTTTTGGATTAGATGCAGGATTGCAGTATGAACACAAAACTTGGAAATTTGGGCTAATGCTCAAAGATATTTCAGGTACTTTTAATAGTTGGACACACAATTCTACGCTGATTTATGATGTATATACCCAAACAGGAAACGTCATTCCAAAAAATACCTTAGAAATTACCCTGCCACGTGCTATTTTTGGGGTTGGAAAGTATTGGGAATTTAACAAAAGTTGGGATTTGTTGGCAACTGCTGATTTTGTCAATACTTTTGATGGCAATAGAAATACTTTGATATCAGGAAATCCTGTTTCGTTAGACCCTGTAATGGGTTTGGAATTGGGTTATGACCGCCTTGTGTATTTGCGTGCAGGTGTAAATAACGCCCAAAGGATTAAAAATTTTGATGGTTCTACTTCCACACAAGCCCAAATAAACTTTGGTTTAGGCATTAAAATAAAAAATTTCACCATTGATTATGCCCTTACACGCAACCAAACTGACCGCACAACTTCTGCTTTGTATTCTAATATTTTTTCTGTAAAAATTTCTTTTGATGGTGAAAAAAGAAAGGATTTCGAGGAGTAGAAAGTTCAAGGTTTAAAGTTCAAGGTTTAAAGTTCAAGGTTTAAAGTTTAAGATGATTTAAAACCTCAAAAAAAACAACATCTAAAAATTTTTAGATGTTGTTTTTTTTATTTTTTAAAAATAATATTTCTAGGCTATTTTGTACTTTCCCCTTACACCTTTCCCCTAAATTACACCAATAACCATTCAAAAGCCTTATTTTTGTCATTAAAATATTGCGTAATAAACGTGATATTTTTATCATCATTGATAAGTTGTTCCACAGACATTTGTACCACAATGTCATTGCTTACCAAAATACCAATTTTTTTTAAGCGTTCTTCTATAAAAGTAGGAAACAAGAAATCATTGTGCCATTCTTGCAATATGGGCGAAATCGGAAAAGCAAAATTAGTAGCATCTGCAAAAATAGTTTTGGGCTTATAAGTTTTTACTGCATTTTTTTCGTGAAGAATTTGGTTTTTAAAATCTTCATCAGTCATTTGTTCAGAGATAGAAAACCATTTTATTTGAAGAATTTTGTGTTCTTCAAAAAATGAAATTTCTAAAAATTCAGAAGAAAAAGGTGTTTTCATGTTAAAATATGCAATTTGATTTTATTACTATACAAAATTTTTAATAATTAGAAAAGTGCTTTAAAATGAATATTTCACAATATTTTTCAAAAATTTTGGTCTGTACCGTAGTTTACGGAGGTCTGACCAAAATATTTTGAAAAATTACCAAACAATCAAAGATATAATTATTCATTCATTTCATTTTTTAAAACTAAAATAATGACTTCAATAAAGATATTTTGAGAAATTAGTATGAAAAAAATGCTTTTATTGCATTTTAAACAATACTTTTAAAAAATTGTATAGTAACAAACAATTTGATATAATTTAATTTGGCAAAAATACAATAAAAATAGATTAAAAAAATACAATATTTTTTTATACAAAAATTTTTTTCTTACATCTTAAACGAATAAAAAAACAAAATTTTGGTTTTGAGCTATAAAAACAATTTCTTTGCAAAGTTTCTGAATTTAATCAAAAATTATATAAAAAATGAACTTTGTCGTAGTAGTTTTTCCTGGTTCCAATTGTGATGATGATATGGTGTATGTATTGCGTGAGGTTTTGGGACAAAATGTAACAAAAATTTTTCACAAAGAAACACAATTACCCCAAAATACGGATTGTGTGATAGTACCAGGCGGATTTTCGTATGGTGATTATCTGCGTTCAGGGGCTATTGCGAGGTTTTCACCTGTTATGCCTGCCATAGAAGCACACGCCAAACGTGGGGGATATGTGTGGGGAATTTGTAATGGTTTTCAAATATTGACAGAAGCAGGGCTTTTGGAAGGTGCATTATTAAAAAATAATTCCCAAAAATACATCTGCAAAAATGTGTTTTTAACACCACAAAGTACGCAAGCACCGCTCACAAAATCCCTCCAAAAAAATACCTATAAAATTCCAATTGCTCACGGTGATGGACGATATTATGCGGATAATGACACCCTGAAAAGAATGGAAGACAACGCACAAATATTATTCAAATATTGTGATGAACTTGGAAATATTACCCCAGAACACAATCCGAATGGTTCTTTGCTTAATATCGCAGGTGTGTGTAGTGCCAATCATCGTGTATTTGGTATGATGCCTCACCCTGAACGTGCAAGTGATAATTTGGGTGCGAATACAGATGGAAAAGATTTATTTTTGTCTTTGTTGCAGAATTTTTCTTAAAAATTTTTTAGTATAAAAAATGAAAATCAAAGAATTGTATATCAATGAGTTATTTCATCTTAAAGATATACGTATAGATTTTACATATCCACCCAATCACCCAAAAGCAGGAAAAGCATTGGATAAAGTGTGTTTTATTGGGAAAAATGGCACAGGAAAAACAAAAATTTTGAGGTTTTTGTGGGAATATGTTTTAGCGTATGAAATTCCAAATTATAGTTTGAATGGTTTTCATCTTAGTCATATTAATTGGAAAACAAATAAATTATATTTTGAAAATACAGAAAATTTTTACAAATTACTTTTATTTTTTCCTGCTGAAAGCCTTTACAATGCACTTTCACAAACTGCATATACACCAATTACTACATTGGGAGAAGCCTTAGATAATGCGAAATTAGA
Source organism: Cytophagales bacterium (assembly GCA_013297825.1). Classification (GTDB taxonomy): domain Bacteria; phylum Bacteroidota; class Bacteroidia; order Cytophagales; family Microscillaceae; genus JAAFIN01. Next base: position 7,888 of record JAAFIN010000162.1, on the reverse strand, counting down.
AAAAAATAATTATGAAATAGACTTTTCAAAAATTCGTGAATTTTGGCAAGAAGTCATTATACAAGTACAAAAACGCCAAGAGCTAAAAACAATGCTTATGGCAAAACCTGAAAACAAAAAAATGACGATTGGCGAATTTGAAGAAGTTTTTGAGCGAGAAAATCCTAATTTTTTGGTGGCTTTGCAAGAGGCTTGGGCAGAAATATTGGATATTATGGGGCTTTATTTTGATGCAGAAGGTGCAAAATTACCTTTTCAGCTTAAAGATAATTTGGAAGCACACATCAAGGTCAAAAAAACAAATCAAGTTATTTCTTATTCAGAACTTAGCACAGGCATACGAAATTTTATTTTTAAAATTGGATATTTAAAATCTTTGTTTTTTGGGCAAGAAAATACAAATGCGATTGCTTTTGTAGATGAACCTGAAAACAGTCTTTTTCCTGATGTTTTGGCTAATATTGTAGAAACTTATACCAAAAATGCACCAAATACACAATTTTTCTTTGCAACACATTCGCCCATAGTTGCCTCCCAATTTGAGCCTTGTGAGCGTATTATTTTGGATTTTGATGAGGAAAAAAATGTAATTTTTAGAAAAGGAAATGCTCCAGAAGGTGATGACCCAAATGATTTGCTTACAAAAGATTTTGGGGTTGCTAATCTTTTGGGAAAAAAAGGAAAACAACAATTAGAACGTTATATCGAACTAAAATCTTTGATAAGATTTTCCAATGATGAAAAACAAAAAGAGCAATATCTTAATGAATTTTCAGAAATAGGAAACCTGTATGGTTTTTAATTTTATGGCTTTTAATTATTTTAAACAAATAAAATGCGAAGAATAGAAAAAAAACAAGATTCTGAAATTATCATTGAAAAACTTTTTTATAAAGAAAATGGCAGTAAAAACAATAAAAAAATAAGGGAAATTTTGGAAAAAGAACAATTAAATTTTTGTGCTTTTACCGAAGAATATTTCACAACCGCTTTTACAAGGTCAGTAGAACATTTTAATCCTTATCTCAAAGATACTCCAGAAGATAATTATGAAAATTGGTTTGTTGTAAGCCAACGTTTTAATGAGTGGAAAGGTACAAAAAATGCAAAATCAAGATGGGACGAATACCAACCTATTATTTCTTTGGCTGATGAAGGCATTAACGAAATAATTTATTTTGATAATGGCGATTATATTGTACATCCTTCCAATGTAGAAGCAACAAATTTATTGAAATTATTACACATCAATCATTCAGAATTAAGAGAATCACGAAAAAAATATATGAAAAGGCTTACTATTGTATTTTCTGAAATGTTAAACAATGATAAAAAAGCCTTTGAAAAATACCTTTTAGCAGAAAAAGAGGCAGGAAGATTAAGTTTTCCTACCGCCATAAAAGCAACTTTTGGCATAGATATTTTAAATCCATAATCTTGGAATTTTCTGCATACACACTTGAAGAAAAAAAAACACTTCCATTTTTGAAAGTGTTTTTTTTGATTTTTGAGGTATTTTACAGAAATTATTATATTTTTGTTGTGGTTGTCCAACAATCTGACTATTTGACTGTTTTATTTTAAAAAAAATTCAAAAAGTATTTTTGAATTTTTTGAACCTTAAACATTAAACCTTAAACTTTTCCCCAATGCGTTATTCCATAGAAGATTTTGCAACATTAGACAATTTTTTTAGGAGAAATCTTATCAATTCGCTTACAGGATTCAAAAGCCTTAATCTTGTAGGCACCAAAAGTAAAGAAAATATCACAAATCTTGCCCCATTTAGTCAAGTATTTCATATTGGGGCTTCGCCTGCACTTGTGGGCTTGTTGGTGCGTCCTGATACGGTGGAACGCCACACATTGCAGAATATCATTGAAACCGAAAGTTTTACTTTAAATCACGTAAAAGAAGAATTTTACAAAGAAGCACACCAAACTTCAGCACGTTATCAAATATCAGAATTTGAAGCAACAGGACTTACGCCAGAATACACCGAAAAGGTTTTTGCACCATATTTGAAAGAATCAGTCATAAAAATTGGATTAAAATTAGAAGAAAAACACAATCTTGCTATCAATGGTACAATTTTAGTAATAGGCTCAATACAAGAAATATTTTTGCCTGATATTGTGATAAGTGATGACGGTTTTATAGATTTGCAAAAAGCAGGTACAATTACGTGTGTAGGACTTGATGCGTATTATCGCACCCAAAAAATTGCACGACTTTCTTATGCAAAACCTGATAAACCAATAAGCCCCCTAACCCCCAAAGGGGGAATTTAAAGCCTCCTAATTCAAAGGAGAATTTATTTTAGAATTAGGACTTAATTTACTCCCCCTTCGGGGGCTGGGGGGCTTCTTTTACTAAATATGCAAGAGAATAACACTAAAATTAACAATATTGCAACTGATAACAATATTGAAAATATTGCCAAAAATAATACCATTGAAGATAATAAAAATTCATTTAGAAACAAACCCAAAGAAAAAAATCTTTGGCTTGTTCAACTTGGATTAAATTCTTTTCAAGGGCGTGTAACCATTGTGTTTTTTGTAACATTGATTGGTTGGACGTTTTTGTCGTATTTTGCAGACAGTATTTGGCGTAAAGTTGATGCTCAAAAAGATAAACTTATCAATACCATACAACCCCTCAAAGAATACACCTTAGAACTTAATCAACTCGTAAAACAAAGCCAAAGTGCGTTACAAGAGTACTTTTATTATAAAGATGATAACCTCGAACAAACACACCAACACCTTTGGCTGGTGGATATTCCCCAAAAACGTGATATATTAAAAGGTGCTGTGTATGCTTTGCGTCCTGATACCCAAATAGAAGATATTTTTAATGCCACCAATACACACCTTACCCAACTCCAACAAGCCCAAGAAAAATTAAGAAAACGTTTTAAAATATCACCTTCTGACCCAAGTATTCAATACGAATTTAGAACAAACCTTTATAATTCATTACAAGAATACGAAAAAACAACCCGCAGACTTCGCCTTTATGCACAAGAAAAAGCAACCCAAACCCAAAAAGAAATTCATCAAATCCAACAACAATTTTATCTTTGGCTTGGAATTGGTTTTGCCCTTGTGATGATTTTTAATTATTTTGTGGGCGTTTATTTGCTTTCTCACGCTTTTGGTTGGATAAAAGATATTAGAAATACATTAGATAAAATGGCGTATGGAAATACACCTGAAAAAATGGACGTGCCTAATAATGAATTTAAAGGTATTTCTATGTATATCAATCAACTGATTGATAACCTTACCGCTCTCAAAACTTATGCTGAAGAAATTGGAAAAGGAAATTTTAGTATGAAAACTAAAATCTTTGGGGGAAAAAGTATTTTGGGGAAATCGCTCAATGAAATGGGGCAAAGCCTTCAAAAGGTATATGAACAAGAAAGTAAGCGTAATTGGACTACTGAAGGTCTTGCACAATTTGCTGAAATTCAACGCCAAAATACGCACAATATCAATCGTCTTTGCCAAGAAAGTATTAGTAATCTTGTCAAAAAACTTAATGCGACACAAGGCGGTTTCTTTTTGGTGGATAAAGACCAAGATGTTTTTTTATTAATGTCCTCTTATGCGTATGGAAAACAAAAGTTTTTTACAAAAGAAATTCCGCTTAAAGAAGGGCTTTTGGGACGTGCTTATCAAGAAAAAAAATACATTTATCTCAAAGAAATTCCTTACAATTACATAGAACTTTCGTCAGGTTTGGGTAGCACACGCCCAAAATCATTGGTTGTGTTGCCTCTTATCAATGATGATGACGAAGTGCAAGGCGTGATAGAACTCGCAACTATGCACGACATAGCAACACACGAATTGGAATTTTTGGAAAATCTTGCACGCAGTACCGCTTCCACAATTACAATGGTGCTTGCAAGTGATAAAAACCAAAAACTACTTGCAGAATCTCAAACCATTACCAAATCTTTGCAGGAAACGCAAGAACTCACACGCAAAACGACCTTAGAACTTACATACGCACAAGAAGAATTGCACAAACAACTTATTGGCGTACAACACCAATTTGACAAACTTCACGCAATCATTACCAATATACCTGAAAGTGTAATTATTACACAAGAAAACGGTTTGATTGAAATATTCAATCCGTCTGCGTCCCAAATGTTACAATATGATTTGGAAGAAATATCAGGAAGGAATATTAGGCTTATTTTTCCAAATGATTATTTGGCAATTATTGCTCATAATAATCAAGAAATCAGAAAACAAGATGTTGAAAAAGTATTTGAAGTGGTAAAAAAAGATGGAAATTTTGTTCACGTGGAAGCCTCTGTTAGCCAAATAAATGTAAATGGTGAAAATATTATTGCTATTATTATGCGAGAGAAATAAATGTTGAATGATGAATGTTCAATGATGAATGAAACAGTCATTTGTGGGATTTCTTAAGTAACCACACAAATTTAGTTTGTATTATAAAAATAGGATATAAAATCCTATTTTATTGCTGTTTTTTATCAATAAAGTTAGGTTTTATATCCAACTTTTAGAAAATAATAATATGGGTTTAAAGTTTAAGGTTCAAAGTTCAAAGAATAAATAAATAAATGTGTCATTCTGAAAGAATCTGGCTGTTTTGTATTTGGCTATTACATTCACCATTTATCATTCACAATTTACCATTTATTTCATTTTCTTTAAAAAAGGCTGTTCTATCCATTCTGACACATATAAAATCACAATTTGTATCAAAAAAAATTGGAAAAGATAAGTTGCATTAAATCCTGTAAATTCATTAAGGTTTTGAAGAAAAGAGATTTTTCTTAAAAAATTATTAAAAACCCCCATCAAAAGCGAATGGCTAATATAAAGCAAATAAGATGCACCGCCTAATCGCACTAATATTTTTCCAAAAATATTGTCTTTAAAAAAATCAACAAAGTCTTTTTTTTCTTTTTCTAATAAAACACAGCCTAAAATTACCCAAAAAGCAGGCAAACCAGCATACAATTCTCTTGACCTTATGCAAAAATAACATAAAATAAGATTGATTATAATAAAAAATGGTGTAAAATAAAGGTATTTAGAAAATGTAATTTTTTGAAAATAAATTACATAAAAAATTAAAATTCCCAAATAAAATTCTAAAACAATATCACTAAAAAAGAAATTTAATAATTCATTTTGTTCAAAATCAATAATTTTTATTAGAAAAAAACTATTCAAAAAATTGGTAAAACTTCCCAAAAACACCACACACATTACCCAAAAACCAATATTTATGCCTCCAATACGCACCCAAAGCAATCCAACCAACACATAAAAATACAATTCATAACTCAACGTCCAACTCACTACCAAGAAAGTAGGGTGCAAAGGCGTTAAAAAGAAAGTTTGCCAAAAAGCCCACCAATTAAAGGCATAAAAATCTGATAAATTTCCACCTTTTGCCCAAATCCCCCCTAAAAATAACCCACAAAATACCCAATATGTAGGATAAATTCTAAGAAATCGGTGATAAAAATAGGTCAAAAATGAAAAAAAAGTATCTTTTTGGGAAAGAATATGTTTAGGATAAATATATTTATACCTCACCCAAAAAATAATAAATCCACTCAATACAAAAAAAATATCAACGCCTGCATAACCATAAGGCAACAAAGACGAGTGAAACAAAAATACCATACTTGCACCTACTGCACGTATGGCTTGGAGAGAATGTAACAAGTTTAAAGTTCAAAGTTTAAGGTTCAAAAAGTTCAAAGTTTGAGGTTTAAGGTTTAAGGTTTAAGGTTCAAAGTTTAAAGTTCAAGGTTTAAGGTTCAAAGTTTAAAGTTCAAAAAAAATCCTGCTAATCCTTAAATTCTGTAAATCCTGTTTCAGACTTTGGCTGTTTCATTCACAATTTACCATTTACCATTTATCATTCAACATTAAAAAAGGTTTTTCGCCCCAAAACGAATAGGCAATAAATCCAATGCACTTTTGAAATGATAAATAAATTCGGTATCTGCTTGAAAAAATACCTCAAAAGGTTCTTTTTGCTTTTCTGCGTATTCATTGATGACTTGTCTGCAACCACCACAAGGTGATGCAGGTGTATAATTGCCTGTTTGATTGCGTGCTACGATTGCCATAGCTTTAATAGGCGAATGAATGTGCATTACGCCATAGTGAAATAATGCAACTCTTTCAGCACACAATCCTGAGGGATATGCAGCATTTTCTTGATTAGCACCCATTACGATTTCCCCATTTTCCAACAATATTGCACAACCTACCGAAAAATTAGAATAAGGTGCATAAGCCTTTAAAGAGGCTTCTTGTGCTTTTTGCCAAAGATTTTGGATAGATTCAGGTAATTCTTGTGAAGATGAATAGGTGTCAAAATGGATTATAAGTTGGTGTTGCATACAAAAAAATTTTATTTTGGAAAATAATACAGAAATGCTATAAAAGGGTTGCAAAATTAGAAAAATAAAATTTTTTTTCAATGTTTTTTTTTATATTTTCCAAAATATTCTTCAATAAAATTAATTTTTTATAAAAATTTAAAAATTAAAATAAAAACTGTATTTTTCTCCTGATACCTTTTTACTTTCCCCTTATTACTTTCCCCTTTTACAATTTCACTGCAAGCACTGTAATATCATCACGTTGAGGAATATTTTGCGTGTGATTTATAAGTTCAGTTTCAAATTGTTCATATTGTTGTTGGGCGGTAAGATGCACTGTTTTTCGCAATAATTCCTTAAAGCGTTTGGTATTATAGATTTCCTGTTGAGGATTTGGTTGATTGATAAATCCATTAGAAGTAAGATACAATGAATTTCCTGTTTTCAATTCAAAAGTTGTCGTTTTAAATTCTATTTTTTCAGTCCCAAAATCTCCACCAATAGGGCGAGGCGTGCCTTCTATCTCACATATTTCCCAACCATTGGCATAAAAAAGCGGTCTATTTGCCCCTGAAAAAGAAATTGTATTATAAGCATCATTGGTTGGATTTGGGGTAACAATTAGTAATCAAATATCTATACATTTATGTAAAATATTATACATTTTAAGCGATTTTTAGGTTAAAATGTATAATATTTAAAATAATTTGATAAATAAAATTTGTTTTTTTATACAAAAAAAGCTAAATTTGTAACCATAATACACTTGTAAAATGGGATATATCAAAAGCCATAAAATACGTTTGGATTTCAATAATGTAGAAAATACACTTGCGAAAAAACACGCAGGAGTGTCAAGACACGCCTATAATTGGGGACTAAATGTGTGTAAAAAAGCTTATGAAAATAAAGAAAAACGCCCAACAGGCATAGATTTACATAAAAAACTTATAGCAGAAGTCAAAAAAGAATATAAATGGTATTATGAAGTTTCAAAATGTTCACCACAACAAACATTGCGAGATTTGGATATGGCTTACAAAAGATTTTTTAAGAAAAAATCAAAACACCCAACATACAAGAAAAAAGGACAAAAAGATAGTTTTTATTTAGAAGGCAATATAAAACTTACACGAAATACAATCAAATTGCCAAAATTTGGAATAGTAAATTTGAGTGAAAAATTAAATATTGAAGAAGGCAAAACCATAAAATTGAAAAATGTAACTATTTCAAGACAAGCAGATTTTTGGTTTGTAAGTTTTAAAACAGAAGAAATTCCAAGAAAAAAAACAAATATTCCAGTTGTAAAACGGGGAGATGTTGGGGTAGATTTGGGTATAAAAAAACTTGCAACGTTATCAAGTGGGGTTATTTTTGAAAATAAAAGACCTTACAAAAAGTTTCAAAGAACATTAAAAATAGAACAAAGAAAATTATCAAAAAAGTATCAAAAAGGCAAATCAAGCAAAGAACAATCAAAAAATTATC
>JAAFIN010000164.1 GCA_013297825.1 Cytophagales bacterium | reverse complement strand
ATAGCGTGATAACCTGTTGAGATAGAAGTTTCGGAAACGCTCTCATTCGCTTGCAAAATAACATCTTTGGTAATCGTAGGAAAATTAGCAAGGTCGTTGATGATACCAGCATTTGGACTACCTTGTGTGTAATCCAAAAAATTTTCGTCTAAAGGCCAAGCATTGATAAAACCTTCCAAGCCATTCACTCCATCAATTACACCACCATAAAACCTAAATGCTTCGCTTTGTGAATAAGAAAAACGAGCAGATTTCCACGCATTTCTGCAATCTTCCAAACCTTGTGCAGTTGGATTATTGGTAAAAGAATTTATTTTTTGTTGCAAAGTAATTGTACTATTATAAACATCTGTATAAGTCGCAAGTACAATATTAGTGTATTGCGTAATTGCTTGTTTTTTTAAATCTTCATCAGAAGGTGCAGGTTCTTTGCCTTTACACGAAATAAACAATAGATTATTTGTTGAAAATAAAAAAAATAACAATAAAAATGAAAAACGAAATAAAGTTTTCATAAAAATTTTTGGTTGTTTTGTTAAGTTTGTTTGGTTTAATTTACTTTTTATTTGGACTAATTAAAAATAATTTTTTGCAATATTAAATATTATAAAAATAAAAATCAAATTTATTTAGAATTATTCTAAATAAATTTGATTTTTATTAAAAAATAGTTGTAATTTTTATGTTAAAATATTAAACATCATAAATTCTTTCAAAAAATAAAAAATATAAAAAAAATACAATTTTTTTTCAAAAAAATTTGGAAATATCAAAAAGCCTCCTTATCTTTGCATTGTTAATTAAAAACAACAACAAAATATATATAAATAAAATTTTAAAATAAATTTTCACTCATGTTGCATCTTTTATATAGTTTCATGCGAAATCTTAGCTCATCTAAAAGCAATTTTAGACTAAGACGATTTTTTGCATTTGACAGAGGCATTCAGGGTAATAATTTAGGTTATTGACATCAACTTTACCTAAAATAATATAGATAAAAACAATTATCAAAAACCCAAATCTCTGCACTATTTTCACAAAAAAGGCAGACGTTTGGGTTTTTTGGTGTTAAAAAAGTTCAAAGTTCAAAAAGTTCAAAGTTTAAGGTTCAAAAAGTTCAAAGTTCAAAGTTCAAAAAGTTCAAAGTTTAAGGTTCAAAAAAATGGTTATCTGTTTTTTTGGTGTCATAATGACAAATCACCTAAAAATTATTTTTTACAAAATTTATTTAAAAAAAACAATAATCTTAGAAAAGTACAATTTTTTGAGATAATAAAATGCTATTTTTTTTAACAAAAAAAATAAAATTTGGCTATTTCATTTACCATTTAACATTCACCATTTACCATTAATTTTGTTTGGTCGTCAAAAGGATAAGACATTTGTTTACGAAGCAAAAGATAGGGGTTCGATTCCCTTCCAAACAACCAAAAAATAGTGTCGTAAAAAAAATATACATCTCACCAAGAAATTGGTGCGTTGGTTCGAATCCAACCAATTATTTTAATGATTTGTGTAAATCAAATTATTTTGTATAATTGTAGCTCAAGTGGTTAAGAGCAATGAACAAAAATATTTTTTTGACTTTTACCTATTTTTTTATAAAAAAAATGTATTTCATTTCTAATTCTTAATTCCTAATTATTTATGTATTTCATTCCTAATTCTTAATTCCCAATTCCTAATTCACTTGCGAATGTTACCAAGTTGGTCAAGGTGTTTGACTGAAAATCAAATTATATAGGTTCGATTCCTATCATTCGCACCAAGAATGGTGTCGTAAAAAAGAGATACTTCTATTTTTTTCAAATAAAACCTCTTTTTGAACATTACCCATTTATTGGAAAAGTACCACAATGTCGTAGAAAAGAAATCCTTCGTAACTATAACGAGCCTAAGGTAGTAATGTTCGGGCGACCGAACACATGAAGCATTTTTGTATCTCTCTGAGATATGGATAGGTTTTTTCAGTAAAACGGATTAACCACTCTGCGAGTCCGCTGTCTTTTTGCAAAAAAAGATGAGAACGCTTTTTCTTTTCGGTTTTTCACTTGTGGTATTTTTTTATTTTTAAAAAGGTGTCAGTAAAAAGGTAACAGGTGTCAGTAAAAAGGTAACAGGTATCAGGAAACAGTAAAATACAAAATAACTTTTTTATAACTCTTTTATTGTTTGGCTGTTTCATTTATCATTTAACATTCATCATTTAACATTAATTTGTTTGGTCGTTCAACGAATAGGACATTTGCCTTCTAAGCAAATTATAGAGGTTTGATTCCTCTCCAGACAACCAAAAATAGTGTCGTAGGAAAGACATACTTCATTAACGATTGTAGATTTATTCTGTGCAGGTGCAAATCCTGCCTTTGTGCAAAACGTACAAAGTGGTGGAATTTAGTAGACACGCAAAAAAAGTTTTTTCGCTTTTTACCTATTTTTTTATCAGGATTTTTAGGATTTTCAAGATTAGCAGGATTAAATACAAAAATTTTTATCAAGATTTTTTGGATTTTATGAATCCTTGAATTTTTTAAATTTGGCTGTTTCATTTACCATTTATCATTCAACATTTACCATTATTTTTTTATGTTTAACACAAAAGCCCAACCGCAAAAAATTCAGAATTACGAAGGTACAGAGGCATTTTTGTTGTCTACTGAAATGGAACTTTATACCACAGTAGTTACAAGTTCGCTTTCGGACAAATTTTATGAAAAAAATAATACACGCATAGAGCGTTTAAGAGAACTAATTGCAAAAAATAAACCTGAATTTGTTGCAAAATTAGCGATTTATGCACGCAAAAAAATGTATCTAAGGTCTGTGCCTTTGGTGCTTGCGGTAGAATTGGCAAAAATCCATAAAGGCGACAATCTTGTGGGTAAAATGGCGTATGAAGTTATCTCAAGAGCTGACGAAATTACTGAAATATTGGCATATTATACGCTTGCAAATGAAAGAACATCACAAAAAAAATTGCATAAAATTTCAAAACAACTACAAATAGGTATTGGAAAAGCATTTAATAAATTTGATGAATACCAATTTGCTAAATATAATCGTGATAATGAAATTAAATTGCGTGATGCCCTTTTTCTAACACACCCAAAAGCAAAAGATGAGGCTCAACAGCTTATTTTTGATAAAATTGCACAAGATTATTTGGAAACGCCTTACACGTGGGAAGTAGAACTTTCGGTATTGGGGCAAATTAAATTTGATAGCGAGGAAGAAAAACAACAAGAATTTTCTGAAAAATGGTCTGAAATTATCCAAAGCGGAAAATTAGGTTATATGGCTCTTTTGCGTAATCTACGCAATATTTTGCAGGCAAATGTTCCAAATATTGACATAGAAAATATATGCAAACGCCTTGCTAATCCTGTGGAAGTGGCTAATTCAAAACAATTTCCTTTTAGGTTTTTGTCTGCATATCGTGAAATTCAAGGCGTAACTTCTACCAATACCTCCAAAGTAATGGAAGCATTGGAAAATGCAATCACTGCAAGCGTGGTGAATATGGTAGGTTTTGACGAAAATACAAAGGTTTTGCTTGCGTGTGATGTGTCAGGTTCTATGCAAACAGCAATTTCACCAAAAAGTAAAGTTCAAAATTATGATATTGGTCTTGTGTTGGCTATGCTTTTGCAATCCAAATGCAAAGAGGTAATTTCTGGTTTTTTTGGTGATACGTGGAAAGCGGTTAATTTGCCCAAAAACCAAATATTGCATAATGTGATGACACTTCGCTCACGTGAGGGTGAAGTAGGTTATAGCACCAATGCGCACAAAGTTTTGGACGATTTGACCACAAGAAAAATCGTAATGGACAAAGTAATGTTTTTTACGGATTGTCAAATGTGGGACAGTACCAACAAAGATAATTCTTTGAACAAATCTTGGAAAAAATATAAAGAAATTGCTCCAAATGCAAAAATTTATCTATTTGATTTGGCAGGTTATGGCAAAATGCCTCTTGATATCATCAAAAATGATGTGTGTTTGATTGGTGGTTGGTCTGATAGAATTTTTGAGATAATGGAAGCAATAGAAAATGGAGGAGATGCGTTGGGCGAAATAGAAAAAATTGAGATTTAGGATTTCATTTTTTTGAAAAAAATAAAAAAACACAGGATTTTGAAAAAAGTTCTGTGTTTTTTTTGTGGCTGAAAATGTCCATTTATTGACTTTTTTATTAAAAAATATACCACTAATTTTGCGTGAAATAATTTATTAAAATAAAAAAGCAGAGTTTTTATTTTTTTAATAAAAATAATCCCTGCCTTTGGCTATTTTGCATTTTTACTTCCCCCTGACACCTAAATAAATATGTTAGAAATAAAACTAAATTGTGAAAATTGTGGGAAATCACTCCCCAATCACAGCACAGACGCAATGATTTGCAGTTTTGAATGTACTTTTTGCAGGGATTGCGTAGAAAATATTTTGAAAAATATTTGTCCAAATTGTGGTGGAGAACTTGAAAAAAGACCTATCAGACCCCAAGAATTATTTGAAAAATATCGTAAAAAAGTGTAGTTTTTTTACTGTGTTATATTCTGAAAAAATCCCCATTTTTTGCCATTATCATTAGAAATAAAAGCCTTACCATTTTTGATAGGAATTTTTAGCATAAGATTTCTATCAACTGCTTTGAGATAATAAAACTCTGCATCTTGTTGGGTTTCATCAAACCTAAATTCCGCTTTTTGGTTATTAGTTTCTACCCAAGTCATTTCTTTTGTTTTTGTGTTTCTGTATCTTTTAAATGTTCCTGATGAATATTTATAAGATGCTAATTCTTTGACTTCGCCAGCAATATTTACACCATTGTCATCAAAAAAGAAAGGACTTTTTCGTAATATACTTTTATCTTCTTCTGTAAGGTAACATTTATCAGGATATTTTCCGTCATAAATACCTCTCCACATAATAGCATCTTCGTCTTTTTTGGTATCTTTTGGGTGAGGTAATCCAAAAGCGTGTCCGCCTTCGTGTCCCAATCCTGCAATCCAACGATTGATTTCAGGTTGTTTTGGGTGTTTGCCAATCAGCCCTAACAAATCATCTTCGGGCATAATACACACGCCACCGCCTCCCATACCTTCATTGCCAGGTCCATCAGAATAAATTACCCAAATATAATTTGGGTCAGGTCTTTTTACACCCAATACTTTTTCACATTCTTCAAGTGTATTATTAAAGCCCCAAGATTTTTTTTCTTCTTTTCTGGGATTGCTATAGAAATAATTTGCATTTTTATCTGAATAAGCTACTTCCACAATAGGATTATTGAGTTTGAATGTAAAGCCATTCAGTTGTTTTTTGTACCAGCCTTGAATATTTTTGGCTGCCATTTCAATACCTGCCTGATAAGCAGGATTGTGTTTTCGGTCTTTTGAAACCAAATAAACAAAACGCACACTTTTATCAACTAATTTTTTAGGTTTATTTTGTGCAAAAATTGATGAATGTATCATTAAAAATACAAAAAAATAGATAAGTTTTTTTTTCATTTTATATAAAATTAAAATTTTTGTTTAAAACGAAAAAATAGAAAAAATAGTATAAAAATATGTTTTTTTTATAAGAATTTTCAAGAACACAAAGTTTTATTTTTCAGAAAAAACTTTTAAAAACATTTGATTATTTTTTATAGTTTTGTAAAGACTTTAATTATAATAAAAAGTTATAAAAAATAAAAAAATGACAAACTTTGAAAAAGCATTACAGGCGTGTGAAGCACAAAATTTTACACTTGCTTTGGAGTTATTTGAAAAATCTATTTTGCAAAATCCACAACACGCAGAATCTTTTTATAATCGTGCCTTAGTGTATCGCAGTACCGAAATTTATGATAAATCTATCCAAGATTTTAACATTGCTTTACAATTTATTGCACCAAATCCAGCCAATAAAGCAATGATTTTGGGTGAAAGGGCGGTAAGTAAGCATTTGGCAAATGATAATCTTGGAGCAATGAAAGATTTTGATGAAGCGGTGATTTTAGAACCCCAAAATCCTTATCGTTATGCGAGTAGAGCATATATAAAATCCATTTTGGGTGATATGGAAGGTGCTATCGTGGATTATAATGTTGCCCTAAAATTAGACCCAGAAGATGCAGTAAGCTATAATAATTTGGGTTTGATAGAAGAAAAATTAGGCAGAAAAGAAAAAGCCAAAAGAAATTTTGAAAAAGCTGACCAAATCGCAGACGCAGGCAAAACTTTTGAAAAACCCAATATAGAGGAATTGGTGAAAAATTATGAAAAACAACAAGCTGAAATCAAAGAATCACTTGCTATGCAAAATCCTGAGCCAAAAAAACCGTCTTTAAATGATTATTTTAAGGTGGTAACTGATGTTTTTACCAAAAAGGAAACCAGACAAAAGTTTTGGGATTTTATTAGTAGGAAAAATAAATCAAATCAAAATAGCAAATAAAAAAGTAGTCAGTAGTCAGGTGTGAGGAATTAAAAATAAAATGGATAATTTTAAACATAAGCATAAATGCTATTCTATACAACATATTTTTGTGTTTTTATGTAAAGAACAGGCATTTATGCCTGTAAAACTATACATATTTTTGTGTTTTTATGTAAAGAACAGGCATTTATGCCTGTAAAACATCAAACATATCCACATTAGGATTTACACATTCCTAAGTACAAAAATGCAAAAAAAATTAAAGAATTTTTTAAACTTTAAACCTTAAACCTTGAACTTTAAATCTTAAACTTTTCTTATGGAATTTGGTAAAGTAACAAACGCAGAACTTCAAAATATTGTATTTGAATTGCCTGCATTATCAAAAGAAAATATAGTTTCTACACAAAAAAATCCTACAAATGACCCAAAAATATACGTAGGTTGTCCAATTTGGGCAAATAAAAATTGGGTGGGAAAATTATATCCAAATAATGCCAAACCAAAAGATTATTTGGAACATTATGCCAAACAATTCAATACCATAGAACTTAATAGCACACATTACCAAATTCCAAGCAATGAAACTATTAGAAATTGGAAGGAAAAAGTACCCACAAATTTTAAATTTTGCCCAAAATTTCCACAAGAAATTAGTCATAAATTATTACTTGAAAGTGCTTTAAAAACACAAGAATATACGCACTATTTTTGTGAAATAATGCAATTATTAGGTGAAAATCTTGGTACAAGTTTTTTGCAATTACCACCTTATTTTTCGCCAAAAGAAGCATATAAATTGATTGATTTTTGTGAGAAATTAAGAGAAAAAACAGATTTTAATTTTTCTGTAGAATTTCGCCACGAAGATTGGTTTAAGGAAAATAATCTTTTGCAAATTTCTAAAAAACTTGCATTGTTAAATGTTGGAACAGTTATCACTGATACCGCAGGCAGGCGTGATGCGGTGCATATTTGTTTGAGTAATAATGTGTTGATGTTGCGTTTTGTGGGCAATGATTTGCACGCTTCAGATTTTGAAAGGGTAAAAAAATGGGTTTTGCACATCATAGCATTGTGTCAAATGGACAATGAATACGAAAATCCAATTTCGGATTTGTATTTTTTTGCACACGAACCCAATAATGATTTAGCTCCTGATTTAGCGGAGTTTTTTATTGGTTTGTTGATGATAATGCTACCAAATTTTTGTCCTCCTGCTCCTGAATATTTTGATAAAAATAAGTCAGAACAGGGGAGTTTATTTTGAAGGGAAAGTAGTGAGGTATTAGTAGTCAGGTGTCAGTAGTCAGGTGTCAGTAATCAGTAATAAGCACAAAAACATAATTTTTTGAAAGAATTTTTTTTTAAATTCTTTCAAAAAATTATATTGTTTTTTTCCTTAAACCTTGAACTTTAAACCTTAAACCTCTTTATCTCATATTATGATATACATTCTGCACATCATCATCTTCCTCAAATTTTTCAATTAGTTTTTCAATTTCAGCATATTGTTCTTCGGTAAGTTGTTTGGTATCGTTAGGAATACGCTCAAATTCAGCTTGTTTGATTTCAAAATTACGTTCTTCTAAGGCTTTTTGGATAGTTCCAAAATCCTGAAAACCACCATAAAGCACGATTGTATTGTCTTCTTCATCTTCAAAAATCTCATCAACCCCAAAATCAATCAACTCTAATTCCAATTCTTCCAAATTTGCATTTGCAGTTTTTGCAATGCGAAACGTACATTTTCTTTCAAAAATAAAATCCAAACAACCAGAAGTTCCCAAACTTCCACCTGCACGTGTGAAATAACTGCGTACATTGGCAACTGTGCGTGTAGAATTGTCAGTGGTACATTCCACCAAAACCGCCACGCCATAAGGTGCATAACCTTCATACACGATTTCTTTGTAATCCTCTTGGTCTTTGGAAGTAGCACGTTTGATGGCACGTTCTATATTGTCCTTTGGCATATTAACTGCTTTAGCATTTTGTATCAAAGCACGCAGGCGTGAATTGGTATTTGGGTCAGCACCGCTTGCTTTTACTGCAATTACAATATCTTTTCCTATGCGTGTGAAGGTTTTAGCCATAAAACCCCAACGTTTCATTTTGCGTTCTTTTCTATATTCAAAAGCACGTCCCATAGTATTTTTTTATTTAGTATTTTTTATTTTTTTAGAAATAAATTTTTTAGAAAATTTTTGCAAAAATAAAGGTTTTCAAGGAAATAAAATAGCATTGAAGTTTTAATTTTTCAAAAAATGGTCTGTATTATAGCTTGTGGAGGTCTGACTATTTTTTGAAAAAATTACCAAAATTGCATTTCATTTATTTATCATTCCTCACATTATTTTTTCTAAAAAAAATCCACATTTTTTTTTATATTCAAACAAAAAATCATATATTGCAAGCAGAAAAAAATAGTTTTTTTAATCAAAAAAATCGTAAAAAATTACAATGGATAATATACAAAAATTGCAAAAAGCAGATGAAATTGTACGTAATCATGTACTTTGGGCAAGTGGGGCAGGTGCAATTCCATTACCTTTGATTGATATTGCAGCAGTTACTGCTATTCAATTAGATATGATACGCCAACTTTCTAACATTTATGAAATAAATTATGATGAAAGTGCAGGAAAACATATTGTAACTGCTTTGGCAGGAAGTACATTGGCACGCATAGGAGCAAGTTTTATCAAAACAATTCCTGTGATTGGTAGTGTATTTGGGGGTGTTTCTATGTCTATATTGTCAGGTGCTTCTACCTATGCAATGGGAAAAGTTTTTACCAATCATTTTGCAAATGGTGGAAATTTTTTTAATATGGATTTTAATTGGGCACAAAATTTTTATCAACAAGAATATCAAAAAGGCGAAACTTTCACAAAAGAAGTAACCAAAAAAGAACCGCCAAAAGATAAAGCAGAAGATTCTAAAAGTGATGTTTTTAGAAAATTGGAGGAAATCGTCCAACTCAAAAAAAATGGTATTCTTACCGAAGAAGAATTTGAACGCAAAAAAGCTGAACTTTTAGCGAAAATATAATTTAAACCTTAAACTTTTTGAACTTTAAACTTTTATGAGCAATAACCCTGACTTAGACCGCCTTTTTTTTAGGGCTGATGATGAAATAAGAGATGGCAAAATCGTAGATGCCTTTGAAACACTTTCACAAATTTTGGAGGAAGATTCTACATACGGAAAAGCCTACAATCATTTGGGCTGGATGTACGAAACCAAATACAAAGACTACGTAAAAGCTGAAGAATGTTATAAACTTGCCCTTAAATATGCTCCTGAATATTTGGCAGGTTATATGAATTATGCGGTTTTGCTTTCTACCATTGAAAAATATGAGGTGCTTGAATCACATCTTAATCGTTCTATGGAAGTGAAAGGTATCAATAAATCAAAAATTCATAATGAATTTGGGATTATGTACGAAATGCAAGGCAAATACGCCCAAGCTGTGGAATCATATCGCAATGCTCTGCGTTCTTCACTTAATAATGATGACATTGCTATTTATGAAAAATCTATTGATAGATGCAATAAAAAATCAAGTATTTAGGTATTTTAGTGATTTTATTTTATTCAAAAAACGTTGTAAAAAATAATATTTGGTTTAAGTTTTTGGCTTATACCAAATATTATTTTTTTGTTTTTTAGGTTTTTTTAAGCATCAATTCTACAATTTGGCAAACGTTTTAAGATATTTTCATATTCCTCATCTGACATAGTGAGATTACCAACAAAATTCAAATATTCCAAATTCTTTAATTCTTCTATTTCTTTGGGTAGAGCAATAAGTTGATTGTCTGATAAACCCAATTCATTCAAATTTTCCAATAATCCAATTTCTTTGGGTAAAAAAGCAATTTGATTTTTTCCCAAAGACAAATTTTGCAAATTTTTCAACATTCCAATTTCTTTGGGTAAAGTTGTGAGTTGATTTTTGGCTGAATATAATTGCTTCAAGTTTTTCAACATTCCAATTTCATTTGGTAAAGTAGTAATTTGATTTCTTGATAAAGCCAACATTTCCAAATTTTCTAATTTCCCAATTTCATTTGGTAAAGTGGTTAATTGATTATCTCTCAAATCCAAAGTTTTTAGATTTTTTAAGGCTGTAATACCTTTCAATAAATTTGAAATATTTTTATTTGATAAATCCAATTTAGTGATTTCCTCCAAAGGAATTTCAAAATTCCACACTTTATTTTTTACCAAAAAATCAACCAACTCCTTATAATCTTCAATCGTGCAGTTAAAACAATTTTCAAATTCCTGTGAAAATTTTTGAGCGAAATTTATACCTTCAACAAAGGTTTTTTTGTTTCCCAAAAGTTTTAAAATGAAGTTAAATTCAGGAGTTTGCATAATTTTTTATGTCTAATACCAATGTTTATCAAATATTACATCAGACCAATCGTCCAAATATTCTGTAATATCAAAAGTAGGTTTTTTACCCAAATAAATCTCGCCTCCACTTGTTTTTTTTGGAAAAGAAGTAATAGGATTGTCTGAAATCATCATACGTTCCAAACTTAATTTTTCTATTGATTTAGGCAAAGTATTAAGTTGATTATTAGCCAAATCCAATTCTTGTAATGATTCTAAATCTCCTATATTTTTTGGCAAAGATTTCAACTGATTATTTTCTAAATATAAACATTCTAAATTTTTCAACTTTGTAATGCTTTCAGGCAAAGTTATAAGTTGATTATTATTCAAAAACAATATTTTTAGGTTATTTAACAATGCTAGATTTTCAGGCAGTTTTATTATTTTTTTGCGAGATAAATCCAGTTCTTCCAATTTTCCCAAAGGCATTTCAAAATCCCAAACTTCATTTTCTACCAAAAAATAAACCAATTCTTTGTATTCATCAATCGTACAATGAAAACGATTTTCAAATTCCTGTAAAAAATTTTGGGCTAATTCTAAACCTTGATTGAAAGTTTTTTTGCTTGCTAAAAGCAATAAAATATCGTTAAATTCTGTATTTTGCATAATTTTTAAATAAAAAAAAGTTTCAAACCTTCTTTGTAAAAATTTGAAACAATTTAGAAATAAAAAATTAGAATATATATATATATAATTTGGAATACATAAATTTTAATCTGTATATGACGTTTCACAGGCATAAATGCCTGTGCTCTACATAAAAATTGTGAGAATGTGTATTTATATCTATTTTTAAAAGCATCTAATTTATTTTTAATTTATTACTTATCATTTTTTAAAAAGTTCTGTTTCTTTAATAATATCATTGATGTCATATTGAATAGTAGTGATATTTTCTTTAGCACACAATGCCAAAAAATCATAACGATTCAAACCTGTTATTTCACAAGCCCCACCTGCTGACACTTCTCCACGTTGATACATACGCAAGGCAATGGATAATTTGATTTGATGTGATACTTCTTCAACAGTGTGATTGATAAAGTATATTTCAGGAAGCTGTACTTGCACTATCATAATTTTTTTTGATAAAAATATTGTAACTATTTAGCCCGTCCAAAAGAACTTATTTTTTTTTATAAAAAAAAGTTTATAAATTTGTTTTATGGAATTAAGCGCAGACATATTGGTATTGCAGGAACTAGTAATAAAATTATTAGAA
>JAAFIN010000161.1 GCA_013297825.1 Cytophagales bacterium | reverse complement strand
TGGGGTATTTGGAGGGGGAATAGCTATTTTGAACACTGCTAACCCTAATATTTTGAATTGCTTTTTTTATACCAACAAAACCCTTTCCAATGGTGCAGGGATTTATTCCAATTCAACCACTTTCAATAGCAATATTATAAATTGTGTGTTTGTATACAATTCCGCAGAAGCATCAGGACAAGGTGGTGCAATATTTACTTTTCAAGGTGGAGCGTATAAAATAATCAATTCAACTTTTTTTGAAAATGCAAGCATAGGCACTAAAAGGTCAATTAGTATTTTTGATAATAATACAGGAATTACCATCACTAATTCCATTCTTTGGGGTGCAAATACCAATATTTTTACAAGTAATGCCAATCCAAGCATAACATATAGCACCGTACAAGGAGGATACGCAGGTGTAGGTAATATTTTTGAATATCCTTTATTTGAAAATCCAAATAATATTGTGGGTTTGGATAATCTTTTTATGACAAAAGATGATGGATTAATTCTTGCTAATTGTTCCCCAGCCATTAACGCAGGCATACTTACCAATGCACCACTTGCAGATATTGCTCTTACCACACGCCCCAAACTTTCAGCGATTGATATGGGTGCTTATGAAAGTGCTGTAAATCTAACAGGAACATACCCAGATGGACGAATTTATGTAAATATCAATGCAACAGGATTAAACAATGGTTCATCTTGGGCAAATGCTTTTACAGATTTACAAAATGCCATAGCTTATGCCAAATGTGCAAGTATTGCTACAATATGGGTTGCACAAGGCACCTATTATCCAAGCAATTCAGATAATAGGTCTGGTACATTTGCAATGCCTAATAATGTAAGTCTTTATGGTGGATTTGTGGGCAATGAAACCCTTTTATCAGCCCGTAATTTCAAAACAAATCGCACCATATTGAGCGGTGATATAGGGGTTTTGAATAATTCTGTTGATAATTCTCTTAATATTCTTACATTATCAGGAGGAAATGCAGTTATCAGTGGTTTTATTATCCAAAATGCCAATGGATATGTGCCATCATTTACCTTCCAAAGTTTTGAATATGGTGCAGGTATTCAATGCGGTGGTACTTTTGCAGGAAGCATAGAAAATTGTGTATTTACTGATAATTTGGGAGCTTTTGGGGCAGGCATTGCCTTAATAGGAGCTGCAAACCCAAGCGTTACAAATTGCATTTTTATCAACAATAGAAGTGGAGGCAATGGAGCAGGATTTTATACCAATTCTACCGCATTTAACAAAAATATTACGAATTGTCTTTTTGTAAATAATGAAACAGAAGGAGGCGGACAAGGCAGTGCATTTTTTGGGCTTATTGGTAGTACATACAAAATTTTGCAATGCACTTTCTCAGGAAATACCACACTTGGCAATCGTAGAGCAATTAGTATTTTTGATAATAATACAGGTGTTCAAATCACAAATTGTATTGTAACAGGAACAGGAAATGGAACATCAATTTTTACCTCAAATGCTAATCCTGCTGTTACATATTCTTACATTCAGGGAGGATATGTAGGCACAGGAAACATTAACACAATGCCTATTTTCCTAAATCAAAATGATGCAGATGGTGCAGATAATATTTATTTTACAAATGATGACGGTTTTCAACTTGTAAATTGCTCATCAGCTTTTAATGTTGGTATTGCATTGGCAAGTGTTACGACTGATTTGGCGGAAAATACACGCCCATTATTTACCAATTATGACATAGGAGCATACGAAAGAACCACTAACACCCTTACACTTTCTTTCCCTGACAATCGTATTTATGTAAATGTTAATGCAACAGGCACAAATACAGGTGCATCTTGGGCAAATGCTTTCACAGATTTGCAAAATGCTATCAATGCTTCTGTTTGTTCAGGAATAAACACAATTTGGGTTGCACAAGGCACTTACCGACCAACCACTACCACAGACAGAGGAGTACGATTTGAATTACAGCCCAATATGGAAGTATATGGCGGATTTGTGGGCAATGAAACACTTTTAACAAGTAGAAATTTTAGTGTAAATCAAACCATTCTTTCAGGAGATATTGGTGTTGCAAATAATACAAGTGATAATAGTTTCCAAATTGTTACATTTAATAGAGGCAATGCTTCTACGTTATTAGATGGTTTTATTATCAGAGATGCGAATTGTAATAAAAGCGGTAGCAATATTGACAGGGGTGCGGTGCAGTTTCTTGGAGGAGGTGGATTACTACGTTATTGTGTTGTTACTAATAATACAGGTGAAACAGCCTCTGCAATTTCAATGACTGACGAAACCACAGGCGATATTTCAAATTGTTTTGTTGTTAATAATGCAAGTAATTTTGGTGCAATGACAATCCAACAAGCAGGTGCAGTAGATATTACCAATGTTGTATTTGCAAATAATACCACAAACAATGTCGCAAGTGCCTTGAATGTTATCACAAGTGTTGGTACAAATGTTATAAATTGTACTTTTACACGCAATAGTGGGGGGGCTTCTGTATTAAGAAGTAACTCAAATGCAGTTGTTAATTTTACGAATAATATTGTTTTCAATAATTCTACCATAGCACTTCAAGTTACAGCAGGGGGAATTTTCAATGCCACTTATTCAGACATACAAAGTGGATACGCAGGTACAGGCAACATCAATGCAAATCCATTATTTGGAGATGATACAGACATTGACGGTGCAGATAACCAATATTTTACTGCTGATGATGGATTGATGATTGCTACGTGTTCGCCTGCCAAAGAAACCGCAACCACAGCCCCAGCCATTGACATAAGAGGCATTGCACGTCCCAATGGAGCAAACAATGATATGGGTGCTTACGAATTAAATACTACCGTTAGCCCAATACCTGCCATTGTGATAAGTGTAGATAATATAACGCCTTGTTCAGGACAAACCGTTAATTTTAGTTCGGTAATTACCAATGGAGGCACTACGCCCACTTACCAATGGACAAGAAATGGAACAAATATCGCAGGTGCAGTAAATAACACTTACAGTGCAGTAGCAGGAACAAATTTTGTAAATAATGACATAATTCGTTGTGTATTAACCAATAATATTACTTGTGCTTCCACTACAACCGCTACAAGTGCAGGAATTACAATGCGTGTAGGGACACAAACAAGGATTTTTGTGAAATGGGACGCTGTTGGGGCTAATAATGGGACTTCTTGGACAGATGCTTATACGAATTTGCAATCTGCATTACAGGCTTGTCTTGCACCCAATGCTGAAATTTGGGTTGCAAAAGGTACTTACAAACCAGGTACTAATGTAACAAGTACCTTTACAATACCTAATAATGTAAGATTGTATGGTGGATTTTTGGGTAATGAAACTTTACTCACATCTCGCAATGTAAGCCTCAACCAAACTATTTTAGATGGAGAAATTAATGCCTCCTCAAAGAATTATCACGTTGTTGTGATTATAGGTCTTTCATTGCCTACTATTTTTGATGGATTTATTGTTAAAAATGGTTTTGCAAATTCGCTTACAAATTATCTTGGATATGGTCTTGGTAATAGTTATGGAGGAGGAATTTTTCATGCTAATTCAGGAAATAATCTTACCATCAACAACTGCGTGATTACCCAAAATAGAGCCTCAGAAGCAAGTGCTTTATTGGGGGGAGGAGGTTTATTTATCTTAGATGCTTCACCTACTGTTACCAATTCATATATAGACAACAACAAGGCAGGTGCTGGTGGGGGAATATTTTTTGCTGGTAGTGGTAGCAGTACTCCTGTTTTTATCAATACCGTTTTTGCAAATAATTTCGCAACTGCAAGAGGGAACTCAATATTTAATGATGCAAATAATACATCTACTTATAGGAATTGCACTTTTTATAATATTTGGGATAGCCCATCAAAAGGTAGCATTAATATGACCAATGGCACACATAATATAGTAAATTGTATTTTATTGCCCAAAAATTGTGATGCTAATTTTTTACAATTATCATCAGCAGGTGTTGTCAATATTTCTTATTCTTTGGGAAATATACTCTATGCAGGTACAGGAAATATTATAGGGGAAGCGGATTTTTTGAGTGTTGATGATTTAGATGGTACTGATAACCAATATTTTACTGCTGATGACGGTTTGATGATTTTGCGTAGCAACCTTGCTTTTAATGCTGGTACTGCTACAGGCGCACCTGCTACTGATGCAAGAGGTGGCACAAGACCAGCTTTAGGTGGAATAGATATGGGCGCTTTTGAAACAAATGCAACCCTTACCACTTATCCAGATGCCAGAATTTATGTAAATGTTAATTTAGCCACAGGATTAAATAATGGTACTTCTTGGGCTAATGCTTTTCGCAATCTTTCTGATGCCTTAGATGCCTCAGCGGTTAATAATATTAGCGTTATTTGGGTTGCACAAGGTATTTATAAGCCAACCACCACCACAAACCGCATTGTTTCTTTTGATGTGCCTAATGGCGTACAACTTTATGGGGGATTTATTGGCAATGAAACTGCCTTAGCAAGCAGAAATTTCCGTACAAATCTTACCATATTGGACGGTGATATTGGCGTAGCGGGGGTTTCTTCTGATAATTCGGTTACGATTGTATTATTTAGAAGGGGAAATGGACGTTTAGATGGCTTCACAGTTCGCAATGGCGAAACTTTTAACGTTACCGCACCCAATAATGATGTAGAATTTGATTATGGAAGTGGTGTAAGAATGTCGGATTGTGCTTTTACAGGCACAATAACCAACTGTGTGTTCAGCAATAACCGTTCTTCTTGGGGTGGTGCTATGGTAATAGGTAGCAAAACCGCCAATCCTGATATTTCAAACTGTACTTTTATCAATAATTATGCTTTTAATGCTGGTGGTGCGATATATAGTTTCTCTGAAGCTTGGAGTAAAAATATTTCCCAATGTACTTTTATCAATAATACCGCCCAAAATAACACAGGTGGTGCTATTTTTATGACCAAACCGCTTGATGTGGATATTAACCAATGCACTTTTTATGGCAATTATGCCAGAACAGGCGGTGCGATTTCGTATATTTTAGGTACTTCACAATTAAACATCAATAATTCTATCGTTTGGGACAATACAAGTACAGATAATGTGCCTGTATTTGCTTCTTCCTCTGTGATTGTTGCCAATAATTCCCTCATACAAGGCGGATATTTGGGTAATAATATAAGAAATATTGACCCTTTATTCATTGATGCAAACAATCCGCAAGGAATTGATGGAATTTATATGACTGCTGATGATGGGGCAAGATTATCTGCGTGTTCTCCTGCCATAAACATAGGCAATAATACCTCCGCACCCACTACCGACATCAAAAACCAAACACGTATTCAACAGACAACCATTGATTTGGGGGCTTATGAAAGTGCATTTACTACCCCAACCACTACCACAATTACCGTTCAGGCAAATGATAGGAATATTTGTGTAGGAAATAACACCACTTTCTCAATTACTGCGGTTGGTATGTCTTTAACCTATCAATGGCAGATAAATACAGGCACAGGTTTCACAAATTTGGTAAATAATGCAACATATTCAGGCGTAACAACCAATATTTTAGGCATTACAAATGCAACTTTAGCACTAAATAATGCCCAATATAGATGCAATGTAGCAGGCAGTTGCGGACAAGTAGTGTCTTTCCCTGTGGATTTGAGTGTAGTGCCTTTGCCTACGCTTAATATTGCCATTACAACAGGTACAAACCCAGCTTGTAACGCATCAAGTACTACATTCACCGCTACCCCAACTAATGGAAGTGCTACGCCAACCTACCAATGGACAGAAAATAACATCAATATTGCAGGAGCAACCTCATCTACTTATACAGGTGTAGCAGGAACTGATTTTGTAAGCACTGATGTAATCCGTTGTATTATCACAACTGATAGAGGTTGTACCGCTGTTAGCAACGCTATCACAATGACCGTTAATCCAATTATTACCCCAAATGTTACACTTTCGCCTATCAATACAACCCTTGCAAATACCTTTTATACTGCAACAGCAACCAACACAGGAGGTGGAACAATTACCTACACATTTAGAAAAAACACCATTTCACAACAAAGTGGAGCATCTAATACTTGGAATGCGACAGGATTAGCAACAGGCGATATCATCACTTGTGATATTAACATTGCGGGAGGGGCTTGTTTATCAGTTGCAACTGCAACTTCCAATAATAGCATTGTTGTTATTCCAATTTGGACAGGTACGCCTTCGCTTGTACGTGGCAATATGTTAAATTTTGGGGGTGCAAATGGGGAAGCAAATGCGACAAATGTAAATTTAGCAAACCAATCTTTTACCATTGAAACGTGGTTTAGGCTTGCCAATGTGCCAACAGTTGCACCGCAAACGCTTTTATCTTTGGGAAATGCAAACGTAAATAACCAATTCCTAAGCATTGACATTGCTAATAATAATGAAATACGTGTTAATTTTGGAAATACCAATAATACCTATACTTGGACACATCAAACAGGTTTTCAGCATTTGGCACTTACGTATGATGCCATTTCAAAACAAGAAATTCTTTATCTCAATGGCACACAAATAGGCATTACAAACACACGTACAAGTGATTTTTTGGGAAATGGAACACTTCGTTTGGGTAATAGATTGGTAGGAACAGCCCAATATTTTAATGGAAATATGGAAGAAGTGCGTATTTGGATTGAACCACGCACAAGAAACCAAATTCGTGAAAATATGCACCTTGTTATTCCTAATAATACTGCATTGCTTTGGGCTTATTATCAAATGAATGAAACAACAGGTAACTTAATAGACGTAATTTCCCTCAAAAATGCAACTATGTCAGGCGGATTAACACGTGTAGCTTCCTCTGTTTCGGTAGGAGGAGGCACCAGCAAAAGGGTAAATATTACCGCACCTATCGCAGGGGCAGAATTTACCTTAGCAACAACCAATATGGAAATTGATTTTAATACCATAGTGCCAAATGGGGAACTTGTAGTAACACAAATTACCGCAGAAACGCCATTTAACAATCAGGCTTATAACATAGCTTCGTGTTATTGGGTAGTAAGAAATTTTGGAACAAACCAAACAGGATTGAATTTTAATAATATTTTATTTCAAATTCCTGCTTCTGATAATATTTCTGTGGTTGATGTTCTCCAACCTGCAAACCTCAAACTTTTCAAACGCCAACACAATGCAGAAAGTAATTGGTGGGGAACAAGTGCAGGCGTGAGTGCAAATAATGGTACAAAACAAATTAATTTTACTTCCATTCTTACGCAAAGTTTTAGCGAATTTGTGATTGGGTCAATCGGAAATGCCCTTCCTGAACAGTTTTTGGCTTTGAATGGCTCACGTGTTAGTGATGAAACCATTAAATTAAATTGGCAGTATGAAAATAATGCAGAAATACAGCATTTTGAAATAGAACAATCCAATGAACAAATGCAATTTGAAAAAATCACACAAATGTTGCCAAATGAAAACCAAAATCTTCAAATAATTTTGGAAAATACAAAAGGTGGAATTTTTAGAATAAAACAAATCAACAAAAACAACGAAATTTTTTATTCTAATGTGGTTGAAATTGGAGGCGTAAAATCACTTATAAAAGTATATCCAAATCCTACAAGTGATATAATTTACGTTCAAAATGACGAAAATGAGCCTATTATGGAATTGCAAATAACTGATATGTTGGGTAAAAAAGTATTTGAGCAAATTAGTCCAATTTCTCAAAATCTAATTACTACGCTTTCAGTTTCGCACCTTGCCAAAGGAAATTATTTGTTGCACATTGTTCAAAAAGTTCAGAAAAATCAAGCCCAAACCCTTAAAAAAACTATCCAAAAAATAATAATATATTAAAAAACAAATTCTTTTTCTTCTTTAAAAAAAACTTCATAAAAAAGCTATTTCTGAAAAAGAAATAGCTTTTTTTTATTCCAAAAAAAGATAATTACCCAAATTATGACTTGTTTTCGGAGTGTTTTTGTGGAGTAACTTGTGTTTGACCTTTGCACAAAGATATAATCTAACTTATAACCTTCCAAAAGTTTTAGAATTTTTGGAAAGTTATCTGTAATTTGGATTTAGTTAGGATTTTTTTTTATTTTTGTAAAAAATTTAAAACATTAACATAAAAAATTCCAAAAATAAATACAAACAAATGACTGATTTCCTCACAGAAGAACAACTTGCGGTGCGTGATGCTGCACGTGATTTTGCTCAAAGCACGCTTTGGGAAGGTATTATTGAGCGTGATAACGAAGCTAAATTTCCTTACGAATCCATCAAAAAAATGGGCGAATTGGGTTTTATGGGTATGATGGTGCCTGCGGAATATGGCGGAAGTGGTATGGATACCGTTTCGTATGTACTTGCTTTGGAAGAAATCGCAAAAGTAGATGCGTCTGCTGCGGTGGCAATGTCAGTGAATAATTCCTTAGTGTGTTGGGGTTTGGAAAAATATGGCAACGAAGAACAAAAACGCAAATATCTTACACCGCTTGCCAAAGGCGAAGTATTGGGTGCTTTTTGTCTTTCTGAACCAGAAGCAGGCTCTGATGCAACCTCCCAAAAAACCATAGCAGACGATAAAGGCGATTATTATTTATTGAATGGTACAAAAAATTGGATAACCAATGGCGGAAATGCCTCAATTTATTTGGTGATTGCACAAACGTACCCAGACCTCAAACACAAAGGTATCAATGTGCTTATTGTGGAAAAAGGTATGGAGGGTTTTGTAGTAGGCAAAAAAGAGGATAAAATGGGTATTAGAAGTTCTGATACACATTCTTTGATGTTTACAGATGTAAAAGTACCAAAAGCTAACCGCATAGGTGCTGATGGTTTTGGGTTTAAATTTGCAATGGAAACTCTAAATGGTGGTCGCATTGGTATTGCTGCACAAGCGTTAGGCATTGCATCAGGAGCTTACGAACTTTCTGTAAAATACTCAAAAGAAAGAAAAGCATTTGGCAAACCAATTTCAGAACACCAAGCTATCCAGTTCAAACTTGCGGATATGCTCACATATATTAATTGTGCAAGACTTCTTACATTGCACGCTGCCAAAATCAAAGACGCACACCAAGATTATGTTTCTGCTGCTGCACAATGCAAATTATTTGCTTCGCAGGTAGCAATGGACGTAACCACAGAAGCAGTACAAGTACACGGTGGTTATGGTTATGTGAAAGAATTTCACGTGGAACGTATGATGAGAGATGCCAAAATTACCCAAATTTATGAAGGTACATCAGAAATTCAAAAAATCGTAATTGCGAGAGATTTGTTAAAATAAAACGAAGCCCCCTAACCCCCGAAGGGGGAACTTAAAGCAATGTTCAAATGCTTAAAAGTTCAAAATGCTTAAATTAAATTTTTGAACATTGAACTTTTTTTTAAATCTGTATTTACTCCCCCTTTGGGGGCTGGGGGGCTTTGCATTTTAATTCCTAATGAAAAACATTTACAAAATAGGTTTTTGTGTGGCGTATGATTGGCAAATGTTGCGTACTTCTGTACCAAGAGTATATGAACACGCAGATTTGCTGGTTTTTTCCATTGACAAATACCGAAAATCTTGGTCAGGTTCGCCTTACAATTTTGATGAGGCAGGTTTTTCTGCACTTTTGAGAGAAATTGACCCACAAAATAAAATTCAGATTTACGAAGATGATTTTTCAAATACAAAAAATAATCCCTTAGAAAATGACAACCTACAACGCAATTTGATGGGGAAATTTATGGGCGAAGGTGGTTGGCATATTCAAATAGATGCAGATGAGTATTTTTTGGATTTTTTGCAATTTAAAAATTATCTCAAAAATTATAATCCTAATCCACAACCTTCCCAAAAAGCAGTTAATATTTCTGTAAATCTTATTCCATTGCTCAAAAAAATTGATGATGAAAATAATGATAATAAACAAAATACAGGATATATTTTTGTAGATTTTAAAGATAAAAATTTTGAAACTGCACCATTTGCCACCAATCTACCTATTTATCACGCAGCACGCAGAAATGGACATTTTAATCATATTTCGCCTGCATTTGCACTGCACGAAACGTGGGCAAGGTCAGAAATGGAACTTAGGCACAAAATCAATAATTGGGGACATCGCGATGATTTTGACAAAGAAAGTTATTTTCGTCTTTGGCTTGCTTTGGACGCACACAATTACAAATATATCCAAGATTTTCACCCAATAGAAGGAAAAGTTTGGAAAGGATTGGGTTTTTGTGAAGCTAAAAATATTGATGAATTATTAGAAATTTTGCCTAAAAAACAAGATTTTTCTATTGATAAAAATAAAACTTTTTGGGAAAATTCACGCATTTGGCAAAAAATAAGGTCAATGATGAAGTAGAAAAGGCGTGAGGCGTAATGATTATCAGCAGAGAAAATTCATAAACTTTGATGTTAATATACTTCAAAAGGGATAAAAAATATCATTTTTAAAAGTTTTAAAATAGAGTTTCATTAGTGAATTTAATCCATTGTGAAATTCACCATCTTTTGTTTTTAAACATTTGATAACCCAACATTGAAAAAGGCATAAAAAAATACCTCTCTGTTTTTTTGGAAAACAGGGGGGTATTTTGTGTAGAAGTTTAAAAAACATCTAATTACTCATTAAAAAGATAATCTGTTAGTTTTTTTATTTCAGTTTCTTGGCGTTTTTTACAAGATTCAAGTGTCCAATCTTCGTGATTTAAGAGGGTTTTAATGGAATTGTAACTGCTTTTTTTATATTCTTCCATTTTTTCCAAGTAAGGTTTATTACTTATGGAGCGATTTATAGAACTTTCTAATATTACCAAATTTCCTATTGAATTTATATTTTCGCCCCATTCTTCCCATAAAGTCTTTCTTTTGTTTTCATCTTCGTGATTGTAGGCTTGTATATGTTCAATATCAAAAGCAATAAAGCCAACAAAGCCACCAAACAATTTTTTTTTAGCTTCCAAAATATTATTTTCATCAAGCATTGCAGACAAACGACACAACAATAATTTTTTCTTTGCATTGTAAAAAATATTACTTTTCAAAGTATTTGCTATTGCCTGATTTTGTCCTTGTAGTTTTTCTTGGATATTTTTAATGATTTTCTCAAAATCAGCTACATCACTTATAATGTATTTGTTCAATGAATATGAAAAACTTTCTATTTCATTAATTTTTTTATCAAATAACACACTATAAACTATATATAATTTACTTAGTTGTTCTGTAAATTTATATAATTTTTCATAGTTTTCCTTTTCTGTTCCAAATTTATAAAGAAAAATAAAAATAGAATACCAATGTTTCCCATATCGTGAGTCCCAAATAAAATTAATCGCACAAGATTGGTGCAAAGTTTCAGGTTTTTGAGTTTTCCAACTATACCATATTTCTATTAATTTATCAATATCTAATAAATTAAGCTCAAAATTTTGATGTAAATTTTTATAATGTTCCCATTGGTTGATATTGAGCAATGTATCAAACAATCTTTCAAAAAAAGTATCACTCCCAAAAGAAAACAAAACGTTAGGCATATCAAACTTTGCTATCAATATTTGGTGATATATACGCAATATTTCCTGCATATTGGTTTGATGTTCGGAATATTCTTGATTTTTTATATCAATTTTTTGATACAAATCACTTATTTCATTAAAAGCATTTTCACTTGCTCCTTTTTTATCTCTCAAATATTCATACATTCTTATTTTGAATATATCACTTCCATTCAAATCCAAACCTGTTGTATTGATGGTATTAAATATTTGTAGTGTTTTGGATAATCCAGCCAATGTTTCAATAACAACAAAATAAATATTACTCAATAAATATTTTGAAAAATTATCAATATTAAAATTAGTGTCTTTATAAAGTTCATCAACAAGATTTTTTATTATTGTAGCATTTTTGAGATAAGTATTTGTTTCCTGCCCAGTGAGTTTATCATTTATTGTATTTATTTGAAGCATATCTTCAAAATATTTTTGTTGTTCGCCATTATTTACTCTTGTTGTTAGGCAATTCAAGTCAATAGAGTTATTTAAATGGTTCAATATTGCAAAAAAGGGCAAAAATTGGTAATTTTGCAAGAAAACCTTAAAAAACTATGAAAACAAGCACAGAAAGCAATAAAAAGCATTCGGATAAAGTAAGT
>JAAFIN010000160.1 GCA_013297825.1 Cytophagales bacterium | reverse complement strand
AGAAGAACACGAACAACTGATTTATGATATGGAAGAAACTATGATAAAGGTGGAAATAGTTGTTAGTAGTCAGGAATCAGTAGTCAGGAATCAGTAGTCAGCAATCAGTAGTCAGCAATCAGTAGTTAGCAATCAGTAGTCAGGAATTAGTAAAAAGCAAAATAGCCAGATTGCTACGCAATGACAAGCCTGTTGGCTGTTTCATTTATCATTCAATATTTATCATTCAACATTTGTATTTGGCTGTTTCATTCACCATTTACCATTCAACATTCACCATTAAAAAAAATATGTACCACATTCCTGTAATGCTCCAACCTTGTATAGATGCCCTTAATATCAAAGCTGATGGGGTTTATGTAGATTTAACATTTGGTGGAGGAGGACACAGCAGGGCGATTTTAGAAAAATTAACCACAGGAAAATTATATGCTTTTGACCAAGATGCTGATGCACAAGACAATGCTATAGAGCTTTTGGAAGAATTTGGAAAGAAAAAATTTCAATTAATTCCTGAAAATTTCAGGTATGTACGCAGGTTTTTGCGTATGGCTGGGGCGGAACAAGTAGATGGTGTTTTGGCGGATTTGGGAATTTCTTCCTATCAAATTGATACACCAGAAAGAGGTTTTTCTACACGTTTTGATGCAGAATTGGATATGCGAATGAATATTTATCAAGATTTTTCTGCAAAAACACTTTTACAAAATTATTCAGAACACGAATTGCACAAAATTTTGGGGGAATATGGCGAAATCAAAAATGCAAAGACCCTCGCACAGGCACTTGTTCGTGGTCGTATCAATTCGCCTATAAATACGATTCAAGATTTAAAAACTATTTTGGAAAAATACGCACCCAAAAACCAACATTTTAAATATTTTGCACAAGTTTTTCAGGCTTTGCGTATTGAAGTAAATGAGGAAATGAAGGCTTTGGAGGAAATGTTGATGCAAATGCCTCTTGTCATAAAACCAAAAGGCAGACTTGTGATAATGAGTTATCATTCTTTGGAAGACCGCCCTGTTAAGAATTTTTTGCAAAAAGGTAAATTTTTTGGAGAAGTAGAAAAAGACCTTTATGGTAATTTTTATACGCCTTTTACGCCTCTTTTGAGAAAACCACAAGAAGCCTCAGCAGAAGAAATTGCCCAAAATCCACGCTCAAGAAGTGCAAAACTTAGGGTTGCAGAGCGGAATAATTAGGAATTGGGAATTAAGAATTATAAATGAGAAATTAGAAATTAGAAATTTATTATAATATTTATTTAAGTTTCAAAATTTTATTTTAATTATTTAAAATTTATTTATTTTTTAATTCTTTGTATTTTATTTCTAATTCTTAATTCTTAATTCCTAATTATTTTTACCTTCTCAATCCAAAAACCAACGAAATAAATGCAGAAGTAAATATATTACGATTTTCTGCTTCTTGGGTTGGGGAAGGAAAAGGCAAGGTCATTATTTCAATTTTATTAGGAAAACCCTCTACCATAATACCAGCTTCTATGGCTGAAATCGCACTACCAAACACCCCAAAATCAAAGGTAATAGACGCTTTGGCGTGTCCTCCTAATTGAATTTTGCTTTGTCCAAATCCTTCCAATGCAGCACCTGCACCTTGTATAGCGTTTAGATTGGTATGTTTGGCTGGGTCATAAGGTTCTGAAACTACACGTGTGATATTGCCAGGCGAAGTGCCATAATTGTATTGAATAAAATATGGTGTTACAAAGCCAATGCTTAATCCACCTATTAGATTTCCTTTGATGCGTATGCCTTCTGAAGGGCTTTTTTCAAATAATGTCCAACTGCGTGAATATTGAGGACGTAACACATACAAATAATTTTTTTTGCCCAAAATAAAATTATTGCCTGTTGCTTGGCTTTGTACTTGGTATTCTTTTGGGCTTTTGATGTTGGTAATTTCTACGCCCCAACCCCAAAATCTTGTAGGTGTAATGGCATAATTGCCTCTATACCAAATGCTTCCTATCAATCCACCATTTGTATAAAAACTGATTCCACCCATATATTCACGTGTGTAAGATTCAGTTTCTTCGTCTTCTGGATTTTGTTGGGCTAATAATGTGTTGTGCGTAGAAAAAATAAAAAGGAAAATAAAAATAACGCACCAAATGATTGCCCACATTGACAAGGTGCTTATATTTTTGTTAAAAGGTTTTTTTGTGTTAAGAAACATATATTTTTTTGTGTTATTTTATTGTTTTTTCTTCTTTTGGGTTTATTTTCTTATGGGGCTTTTTTTTAAAAGATTTAAAATTTTTAAATCAACTACCACAAAAATATGAAATAAAACTTAATTTTAAAATATTTTGTTTTTTTTTAAATTTTTATTTAAAAATAAAAACATAAGGATTTTAAAAATAAAACAAATTTTAGCTAATTTGCAATAAATTTATACAAAACAAAAAATGGCTTTATTTTTGGTTTTTTTTATTTCAAAAAAATAGTTTCCAAAAATTTAATAAAAATAATAAAATATTCATATAAATTATCCATATAAAAATGAGCAAAAAAATAACAGTATTAGGCGGAAGTGAAAGCGGTGTAGGTGCTGCATTATTAGCAAAAAAACAAGGTTTTGATGTTTTTTTGTCTGACAAAGGCAATATTCCTGAAAAATATGAAGAAATTTTGATTAGAAATGATATTCATTTTGAAGAAACTAAACACACCGAAAGTGTTATTTTTGAGGCAAGCGAAATCATCAAAAGTCCTGGTATTCCTAATAATGCACCACTTTTGGAAGAAGCACGCAAAAGAGGCATTAACATTGTTTCAGAAATTGAATTTGCATCACGTTACACCAAAGCTAAAATTATTGCTATCACAGGAAGCAATGGCAAAACCACTACCACAATGTTGGTATATCATCTCCTAAAATCTGCTGGTTTTTCGGTGGGATTAGGGGGAAATATTGGCGATAGTTTTGCAAAACAACTCACAGAACAAGATTTTGATTATTGGGTTTTGGAAATAAGCAGTTTTCAACTTGATGATTGTTACAATTTTTCGCCTTACATTTCTATTATTTTGAATATCACACCTGACCATTTGGACAGATACGATTATAATTTTGAATTATACAAGCAAGCAAAATTTCGTATGGTGCAGAATTTCAAAGAAAGTGATTATTTAATTTATTTTCAAGAAAACGAACCTATCACCAGCGAAATTGCAATTAGACAAAAAAATGGCACACTTTCAAAAGGCAATTTATTGCCTGTTTCTTTGGAACAAGTCATAAAAACTGGTGCTTATTTGGATAATAATAATTTGGTTTTTCAAATAAATGACAAACATATTCGCCTTTCGCTTAGTGAAATTCCATTAAAAGGCAAACACAATGCCATAAATGTACTTTGTGCTACTTTGGCATCTTTGCTTGTGGGCGTGGAGGAACAACATTTACATTCGTATTACAATGAATTTAAAGGCGTAGAACACCGTTTGGAGGAAGTGATGACTATTGATGGTGTGCGTTTTATCAATGATTCCAAAGCTACCAACGTAGATTCAGTTTTTTATGCACTTGATAGTTTTCAAGAAAAAATTATTTGGATTGCAGGCGGTGTGGATAAAGGTAATGATTACGAAAAACTCGTTCCTTTGGTCAGGGAAAAGGTAAAAGCACTTATTTGTATGGGCAAAGAAAATGAAAAATTGGTTGCATTTTTTAGGAAAATTGTGCCAATTCTTTACCAAACCGAAGATGTAAAAGATGCCACAGAACAAGCCTTTGAGCTTGGGCGACAAAACGAAATTGTATTGCTTTCACCTGCTTGTGCGAGTTTTGACCTTTTCAAAAATTATGAAGACAGAGGACAACAATACAAAAAAGCGATTGAAAAAATTGCGAAAATTAATGCACTAAAACCAAAATAAAAGCAGGATTTTTAGGATTTTAGGATTAGCAGGATTAAATACAATGTATAATGCAGGACTTAAAGAGTAACAGGATTTAAAAAAATTAGGCGTATTATTTTTTGAATTTTTGAACCTTTGTCTTTTAGGAATGAGTAAATTCTAATTTGGATATGTTTGATATTTCACAGGTATAAATGCCTGTGCTGTACATAAAAATACAAAAATATGTATAGAATAGGCATTTATGCCTATTTTTAAAAGTATTCATTTTATTTTTAATTCATTCCTTGTTTGGCAACAATAATCAAAAGTTTTAAATATTTTTGCATAAAAATACTAATTTTCAATGCCCAATTTATGCTTGATTTTTCTTTTTGGATAACAACTTTACAAAAAAAACTACAAAATCCTTTGCCTGCGGAAGATGCACATATTTTGCTTGCACCACCTTTTAGATTTGCAAAAGAAAATTTGGCTAAATTTGTACCAAACGAAACCACACGTACAAGTGCGGTTTTGATATTGCTTTATCCACACCAAAATTCTATTTTTTTTCCATTGATGCAACGCCCAAATAATTCAGGTGTGCATAGCGGACAAATATCACTTCCTGGTGGTAAAAAAGAAGAAAGTGATGAAGATTTTTTGGCAACTGCTTTGCGTGAAACAGAGGAAGAAATAGGCGTAATTGTCCCAAAAAATAATTTTTTGGGTGAATTAAGCCCACTTTATATTCCACCAAGCAATTTTTTGGTGTATCCACAAGTAGCTTTTTTGGACAAAAGACCTGATTTTTTGCCCAATGATGAAGTAGCAGAATTATTAGAATTGGATATTTTGGATTTTGTAAAAAATGATTATCTCAAAACCAAAGTCATAGAAGCAAGTTATATGAAAGGAGAAATGCCTTATTATGATGTACTTCACAAGACACTTTGGGGTGCTACTGCAATGATTTTGAGCGAATTAAAAACAATTATTATGGATAAAAATGAATAACTATTGGAACACAGATTTTACGGATTAACACAGATTTTCACAGATTTTTTTCTTTTTTTTCGTAAAATTTTAATGTTTTTCTTTAAACCCTAAAAATCCTGTTTTTATTGGCTGTTCCATTTATAATTCATAATTTATAATTCATAATTCACCATTAAAACCTTCATTTTTTCCCTGCAATATCTGCCTTGTGTAGATTATTTTTTGCGTTTTTCGCAAGCTGACAACGTTTGTATTGATGTATTTGAATATTATCAAAAACAAACTTATCGCAATCGTGCCACGATTTTGACCTCACAAGGGCGACAAGATATGAGCGTGCCTGTACGAAAATATGCTCCACAAACGCCATTTAAGGATATTTTGATTGATAATACACAACGTTGGGCATCAATACATTTTCGTACATTGGTAACTGCTTATCGCAAATCACCTTTTTTTGAGTATTATGCTGACACGTTAGAAAAAATATATGAAGAAAAAACTGACTTTTTAGCAGATTTCAATAAAAAATTACTGACTTTTTGTCTAAATATTTTAAAAATTAAAACAAATTATTTTTTTTCAGAAAAATATTTTGATATAAATAATTTTAAAGAAAATAATCAAATAACCGAAAATAACGTAAATGAAGCTATTATTTATGAAGATTTTAGGGATAAAATTGGCACAAATATACTGTCAGACTTTCCCCAAAAAGAATATTTACAGGTTTTTGGCAATGGTTTTGAAAAAGAAACTTTTACCAATCAAAATTTAGAAAACCAAAATATTAAACCAAACGTTTTTCAAAAAAATCTTAGTATTATAGATTTAATATTTTGTGAGGGAAAGATATAGTTATCAGGAATTAGTAGTCAGGAATCAGTAAAACAGCCAAAAATGCAATAATAAAAAATTGTTGTATTTTTGATGTTAAGAAATGAATTAAAAATAAAATGGATACTTTAAAAAAATAGGCATAAATGCCTAAAAAAAATAGGCATAAATGCCTATTCTATACATATTTTTGTGTCTTTATGTATAGCACAGGCATTTATGCCTGTGAAACGCAGGGCATATCCACATTAAAATTTACTCATCTCTAATAATTTTTACATCTTGAAAATTTTACTAAAAACCTGTTATTTAATGATTATTCAATAAATTTTAAAATTA
This sequence comes from Cytophagales bacterium, assembly GCA_013297825.1. Lineage (GTDB taxonomy): Bacteria > Bacteroidota > Bacteroidia > Cytophagales > Microscillaceae > JAAFIN01. The sequence continues at coordinate 6,205 of JAAFIN010000160.1, read as the reverse complement.
TTTAAAAAAAATTTGCATTTTATTTTTAAATTTAATAGCTTGCAAAAGCGAACTTTTAAAGCCCATTTAATTGTTGTTTTACTAAAAATTATTTAAAAAAATATGAGTTCTGAATCCAAATTTTCCAACCGTGTCAAAGAAGTTATTGCACATAGCAGGGCTGAAGCGGTACGTCTTGGACACGATTACATTGGTACGGAACACCTTTTGCTCGGAATAATCAAAGAGGGCGAGGGTCTTGCGATTACCTTACTTAGAAAATTGGGCGTTTCATTAGATGAATTGAGAGAGGCAATAGAAAATAACACCAAAAGTTTGGCAACTTTTACCATAAAAAATTCTGCCAACGTTCCCCTCACAAAACAATCTGAAAAAGCCTTAAAAATGACCTACTTGGAGGCTAAAAATTTTAAAAGTCCGCTCATTGGTACTGAACATATGCTTCTTACTATTTTGAGGGACGAAAATAGCCTCGCTACCCAAATTCTTAACTCTTTTGGGATTTCGTATGAACTCATACACGAACAACTTGAACACCGTATTAACGAACCTACAAACGCAATGGACGAAGATAATGACGAGAACGAATCTCGTATATTTGGCAGTGGAGGAGGAGGTGGCAGAGAAGGCTCTAAATCTTCTGAAAAATCAAGAACACCTGTTTTAGATAATTTTGGACGTGATTTGACCAAACTTGCTGAAATTGGAAAACTTGACCCTATTGTGGGACGTGAAAAAGAAATTGAACGTGTCGCACAAGTCCTAAGCAGACGCAAAAAAAACAATCCAATTCTTATTGGTGAGCCTGGCGTTGGTAAAACTGCCATTGCAGAAGGTCTTGCTTTGCGTATTATTCAGAAAAAAGTTTCAAGAGTTTTATTTGGAAAACGTGTAATTACGCTTGATTTGGCTTCACTTGTTGCTGGTACTAAATACAGAGGGCAATTTGAGGAACGTATGAAAGCGGTAATGACTGAATTGGAAAAATCTCCTGAAGTAATTCTTTTTATTGACGAATTGCATACGATTGTAGGTGCAGGTGGTGCAAGTGGCTCGCTTGATGCGAGTAATATGTTCAAACCAGCTTTAGCTCGTGGGGATATTCAATGTATTGGTGCAACTACTTTGGACGAATATCGCCAATATATAGAAAAAGATGGTGCTTTGGCTCGTAGATTTCAGGTTGTGATGATTGAGGCAACTTCTCCAGAAGAAACCCTTGAAATATTAGGCAACATCAAAGACAAATACGAAGACCATCATCACGTAAGTTATACGCCTGAAGCACTTGCTGCGTGTGTAAAACTTTCTGATAGATACATTTCTGATAGATTTCTTCCTGATAAAGCAATAGACGTAATGGACGAAGCAGGTGCAAGAGTGCATCTAAACAATATTCACGTTCCTGAAAACATTTTGATTTTGGAAGAAAAAATTGAAAATGTAAAAAAAGAAAAAAATGTGGTGGTAAAAAGCCAAAAATACGAAGAAGCTGCAACCCTTAGAGATAAAGAAAAACGCCTAATTGATGAATTGGAACAAGCTAAAATTCAATGGGAAGAAGATACCAAACGTAAACGTTACACCGTAACAGAGGATAATGTTGCAGAAGTAATTGGTATGATGACAGGTATTCCTACCACACGCATTGCCCAAAAAGAAAGCAATAAAATCCTTAATATGGGTGAAGAACTCAAAGGAAAAGTAATAGGACAGGACGAAGCAGTGCAAAAACTTGTGCGTGCTATCCAACGTACTCGTGTAGGACTTAAAGACCCTAAAAAACCGATTGGTTCTTTTGTATTTTTAGGCCCAACAGGCGTAGGAAAAACCGAACTTGCAAAAGCATTGGCAAAATATCTTTTTGACAAAGATGATGCACTTGTGCGTATTGATATGAGCGAATATATGGAAAAATTCTCTGTATCTCGCCTCGTAGGAGCGCCTCCAGGTTATGTAGGTTATGAAGAAGGCGGACAACTTACCGAAAAAATTCGCAGAAAACCTTATAGTGTGATATTGCTTGATGAAATTGAAAAAGCCCACCCTGACGTGTTTAACATACTTTTACAGGTGTTAGATGATGGCGTTTTGACTGATGGATTGGGTCGTAAAGTAGATTTCAAAAATACCATTATCATAATGACCTCCAACATTGGAGCAAGGGATTTGAAAGATTTTGGAATGGGTGTAGGTTTTGCAAGCAAATCAAAACTTGACAATCAAGATGAATATGTAAAAACTACCATTCAAAATGCGTTGAAAAAAACATTTTCACCTGAATTTTTAAATCGCCTTGATGATGTAATTGTGTTTAATTCTTTGCAAAGAGAGCATATTCACGGTATTATTGATTTGGTACTCAAAAGCGTATTCCAACGCATAGAAGCGATTGGTTACACAATTTCACTTACCGAAAAAGCAAAAGATTTCTTATTTGAAAAAGGTTATGACCCACAATATGGTGCAAGACCTTTACACAGGGCAATTCAAAGATATTTGGAAGACCCTGTTGCAGAAGAAATCCTAAAAGGTGAAGCCAAAGAAGGTGATACAATCCTTGCAGATTATAGTGGTGAAGGCGAAAAACTTTCGCTTTCTGTCAAAAAATCAGAAAGTTCAAATGTTTAATGGACATTTATAAGTTTTTGATTTTATAAAAACTAAAAAAATCCTTTTCTTCTTTTTTTGAGGAAAAGGTTTTTTTTTGTGTTATTTTTGCTTTTTTTAAATTTCTTTTTAAAATAAATCACTTTTGAATTTTGAAATACACTTGTTTTAAATACACCTTTTCCAAATACGTTCTTTCGTTTCTAATTTTTTTAATTTTTTTTCAAAAAAATACCCAAAATACGCTATTTGCCCAAAATCCTAATGCCAAATACGCAGAAATAGATACTTTATTAAAAAGTACATCAAGTTTTGATGCGTTCAAAGCATTGCAGAGTTTGGAAAAAGATTTTTTGGTGGATACCAACAAAGCAGATTATTGGATAAGGCACAGCAAGGCATCTTATCAATTTTTTAAATATGAAAATGCCAAAAAATCTATTGAAAAAGCAGTAAAAAAAGAACCTAAAAATGATATTGCTCATTTTGAAAAAGGTTATCTGTATAATTGTCCGCATACACGGATTTTAGAAACTGCTCTTTCCTCATTGACAACTGCCATCAATATTCAGCCCAAAAAAGGCGAATATTATTATTGGCGTGGTATTGTCAATTCGCAAATAAAAGACCACCAAAACGCTGAAATGGATTACGGAAAAGCAATTTCATTGGGTTTTGAAAATCCTGAAATGCACGTTAATCTTGCCATAACTTTTGCAGAAAAGCCTAACCCAGACCTTGATAAAGCCATTTTCCACACACAAAAAGCCATAAAATTTGATAAAAATTTTGTGGAAGCATATACCACCCAATCACGTTGCAAAATGCTCAAACACGACCTAAAAGGTGCTTGTGAGGATTTAAAAATAGCAAATAAATTGGGTTATAAAGAATTTTCTTTTCCTGATTCTGTATGTAATGGGAACGAACCAATACAAATGCGTTTTTTGGCAGCATTTTTTATTCAAAATAAAAATCTGAAAGAAGCCATAAAAATATATGAAAAATTTTTGAATAATAAAACAAACATTGAAAAAAAGGATATTATAAGTGATGATTTATTGAACAAAGGTTATTGTCATTTTACATTGAAAGAATATCCCAAAGCAGAAAAAGATTTTTTGGAAGCCCTCAAAATGCCCAATCCATCAACTGACCAACTTTATGACAATCTTTCATTTTTGTATTTTAAACAAGAAGAATGGGAAAAATCTGTTTTTTATTCTTCTGCACGCATAAACCTTCGTCCAAGTAATACAGTGGCTTATTTGGATAGAGGAACTGCATACAGGGAACTAAAAAAATACAAAGAAGCTGAAATTGATTTTAATAAATGTTTGCAATTAGAGCCAAATTTTTTCAGAGCTTTTGGTTACAAAGCAAAATTATATTTGGATATGGGAAAATACAAAGAAGCCCAAGATGAAGCAGAAAAAGCAATTTTTCACAATAAAAATTATGATTATGCTTACTTGATGCTTGGACACGCAAAATATATGCTCAAAAATCCTGATTTTTGTCTTGCTTACCAAAGGGCAAAAGAACTTGGTAATACTGATGCTGATATTGTTTTGAAAAAATTTTGTGGAAAAAAATAATTTTTATTTTTAAAAATTATTTAAAAAACTATTTAAAAATTTACTTATTTTTGTACAAATACAAAGCCCCCAACCCCAAAGGGGAGTAAAAAATCAAAATTTTATTTTTGTTTTACACATAAAATGTATTAAAACTCCCCCTTTGGGGCTGGGGGCTTGCCTTTTTTTACCATTTATTATGAAAAAATATTTTTTATACAGCATATTCTACCTTTCTATCATACTTGGATTTACAAGTTGTTTGGGGCTTAATCTTTTTTCTTTTGGCATACCACTTTTATTCCCAAATTTAGGTTCTACAAATAATACTCCACAAAATCGCCAACCTGAACGCCAGCCAGAACGCCAAAATCCCAATAATGGAAATCAAAATACAAATAAAAATCCTGTAAATAACAACCCAAAAAATACAGAATTGGATTTGAGGCGACTAAGTTGTAGGGCAAAAATTATTGAACAAAATGCAGATAGTTTGAGGGTTTTTTTGGAAATGGATATTCCAAGAATTGCCACACAAGACAATGCACAAAATTTGAATAATGAAATTTCTTTAAACTATGGTATTTTAGAGAATTATTCAGCAAAAAATTACATTGAAACGCCAAAAAAATTAGAAATAAATCCCCAAAATGTGCAGTTTGACAGCCAAAAAGGATTTTATTATACTGATTTTGTGATAGAAAAACGCTCTCTTTTACAAGCAGTGCTTATTACCAAACTCAAAGACATCAAAACAGGGCAGGAATTGATGAGTGATACACCCATTCCAAATGTAGTTACAAAACTTAAAGAAAAATTTTATGTAGCAAAAGGTGATTATAATACGCCTTATTTTACCCAATATCTTTTGGACAAAGATGTTTTTAGGGTAAAAAATTTGCAAAATGAAAATAGGAGTTTTTTTGTGAAATATTATCGCAATCCACAAGAACCTGCTACGCCTCCTATGAGTATGATAAATCGTAATCCACAACGTGCCCCAAAAGCAGACAGTATTTTTAGCATAAAAACCAACACAAAACTCCAATTTGCAAACAAAGGACTTTATATTGTGCAGTCTGATACTGCTGATTTTTTTGGCATTACGCTTTACATTGGCGAACGAGAATACCCAAAATATACCAAAGTGCAAGATGTCATAGAACCGCTTGTTTATATCACAACCGAAATGGAAATGCAAAAGTTAAAAGCTAATTTTAACAATGCGCAACTTTCTAAAAAAGAATTGGACAATATTTGGCTTTCATTGATGAAAGGCAATTCTAAGCTCGCACAGGCAATTATTCGTACCTATTACACACGTGTAAAACTCGCAAATCATTTTTTTACTACTTTCAAAGAAGGTTGGAAAACAGATATGGGAATGGTTTATATCGTGTATGGTACGCCTGACAAAAGCGTGAGAACACAGGACACCGAACATTGGTTTTATACCAAAGACCCAAGATATGCAGAAATAAAATTTTCGTTTAATCGCAGACCAAATGCACTAAGTGATAACAATTATATGCTTGCACGTTACCCTGAATACGAATCAATTTGGTTTCCTGCTATTGAAAAATGGAGAGAAGGCAAAATACAGTAAGATTTAAAAAGTTCAAAGTTTAAGGTTCAAAGTTTAAGACACACTATTGGACATTTTCTAAAAGTTGGGTATAAAACCCAACTTTACGGATAAAAAACATCAATAAAATCAGGTTTTATACCTGATTTTTAAGTGAATTTTAAATTTGTCCAGTAGTGTGGTTTAAGGTTCAAATTAAAAAAAAATGGCTGTTTAATCCTGCTAATCCTTAAATCCTAAAAATCCTGCTCTTATTTGGCTATTCATTTATCCATTCACCATTAGAAAAAAATGTCAGCTTTAAAAGGTCTTAAAATATTAGATTTTACAAGATTATTGCCTGGTCCTCTTGCTACAATGTTTTTGGCAAATATGGGGGCAGAAGTTATCAAAATAGAAAATCCTAAATTCCCTGATACCACACGCCAATATC
>JAAFIN010000016.1 GCA_013297825.1 Cytophagales bacterium | reverse complement strand
AGGCAAAGAATCCGAAGACCTTACTCGCCACGATAAATGGCTCTGTATGATGTACCCTCGCCTCAAACTCCTCCATAAACTCCTCTCCGATGATGGGGCTATCTTTATTTCTATTGATGACAATGAAGTTTCTAATTTAAGATTGATTATGAATGAAATTTTTGGAAATGAAAATTTTAGAAATCATATTATAATAAAAAGAGGGACAAAAAGCGTTCAAGCACAATTTGATAGTATTGACAAACTTGGAATTGCTTGTGAATATTTAATTTGTTACACAAAAAATAGTTCTTACAAATTACCACAATTTTATTTTGATTTGGAAGAAGCAAAAGAAGGAAATTGGAATAATCATTGGAGAGGAACAGATAGACCAACTATGAGATATGAAATTTTTGGAATTACTCCAGAAAAAGGACAATGGAGATGGGGGAAAGAGAGAAGTGAAAAAGCTATTGAAAATTACAAAAAATGTGAAAATGATATTAAAAATGAAAATAAAATTATCAATCAAAAAAATATAGATGATTGGTATTTATCAAATGCTTTAGAGAAAGAAATTGATTTGCTTAGGCTTTCAAAAAATAATAAACCTGAACATTACATAGCTCCAACAGATAAAAAATTTGGGCATAACCTTTGGACAGATTTAATGGTAAATGGAACTGCTGAATATAATAAATATTCTCAAATTTCATTTGATAATCCAAAAAATCCAAAAATTATAGAAAGAGTATTTGAGTGGATTGCAGGAAAATCTGATATAATTCTTGATAGTTTTGCAGGTTCAGGCACAACAGGACACGCAGTAATGAATTTGAACAAATCAGATGGCGGTAATAGGAAATTTATATTGGTAGAAATGGAAGAATATGCAGAACGCATTACTGCGGAACGTATTAGGCGAGTTGGGGGTGATTTTGGGTATTATGAATTGGGGGAAGTATTATTTTTGGAAAATGGTTTTTTGAATGAAAAAGTGGATATGAATGTGCTAAGGGAATATATTTATTATTCAGAAACTTCTGAGTCAGTATTACCAAATAATGGTGAAAAGGACGAAAACGCATATTTTTTGGGCAATTACAATGATACTTCGTATTATTTTTATGGTAAATTTGGGGAAGTAACGCATTTGGATTATGAATTTTTGGCAACAATGACCACAAAAGCCTCACAATACGTGATATATGCAGATAATTGTTTGTTAGATGATGGATTTTTGGCAAAAAATGGGATAATATTTAAGAAAATACCAAGAGATGTGAGGAGGTTTTAACAGCTTTCCAACGCTTGGAGGGTTTGAAACCCTCCAAGCGTTTCAAACCTTTCAAATAATATGGTTACCAAGATAACAAAATAAATACAACACAACTAACCTTTCTCCTTATAAAATCCCCCTTTGGGGATTAGGGGGCTTTTTTTCTATGGAACTCAAACCCTATCAACAACAAGTCATTACAGACTTAAAAATATTTTTGGAAAAAATCCAAAAATACCAAAAACCAAACCCTGAAAATTACAAAAAATTAGCTTTTGAAGAATTTTGGGCAGAAAAAGGCATTACTCCTGAGCCAAATAAACCTATTACACCCTACCAAAATAATATCCCAAATGCGCCTCACGTATGCGTAAAAGTCCCAACCGCAGGCGGAAAAACCTTTATAGCGTGCAATGCTTTACGCCCCATATTTGAAGCATACAAACCAGAATTACCCAAAGTAGTTGTTTGGCTCACACCCTCACGAAGCATATTGGAACAAACCGCCAAAAATCTTCGCAATCCACAACATCCATATCGCCAAAAAATAAGCACACATTTTCAAAATAAAGTAGAAATATTTGAAAAAGACCAATTATTACAAGGAAATGGATTTACACAAAGCAGTGTATTTGAACAATTAAACATACTTGTATTAAGCAATAGTAGCCTAAAAGCCAAAAACAAAGAAGATAGAAAAGCACACCAAGAAAATGGAAATCTGCAATTTCAATTAGAAAAAGAAGATGTTACATTGATGAATGTTTTGCGTGAATTGCGTCCTATTGTTATCATTGACGAAAGCCACAAAGCAGAAACCGAACTTAGTGCAGAAATGTTACAACACCTTAATCCACGATTTGTGTTAGATTTGACCGCTACACCACGCCAAAAAAGCAATATTATTAGTTTTGTGGATAATAGAGAACTCAAAAAGGAAAATATGGTCAAACTTCCTGTAATTGTGCATAATGATGACAGCAAAAATGATGTTATTGCAAATGCAATCCAATTACAAAAAAAATTAGAAGAAGATGCCAAAGAAGAATACAAAAAAACAAAAAATTACATTCGTCCCATTGTATTATTTCAAGCACAATCCAAAAACCAAAGCGAAGAACGTGTTACATTTCCCAAAATAAAAGAAAAACTCATAAAAGACCTCAAAATCCCAGAAGCACACATCAAAATCAAAACCGCAGAAATAGACGAACTCAAAGGCTTGGATTTATTAAGTCCAACCTGTGAAGTGCGTTATATTATTACGGTCAATGCCTTAAATGAAGGTTGGGATTGTCCATTTGCGTATATATTGGCATCATTGGCAGATAAAAGTTCTGTAATAGATGTTACCCAAATACTTGGGCGTATATTACGCTTGCCTTACACACGCCAACACAGCAACCCAGCACTTAATTTTAGTTATGTACTCACAGCGTCCTCCAAATTCCAAGAAACGTTACAAAAAATAGTAGAAGGACTTAAAGTAGCGGGATTTAGCGAAAAAGAGCATAAAGTTTTGGTTACTTCGCCTACTGACGAAAAACCAAAAGTAGTGGTAGAACAAATGACATTAGACAATTTTTTTGGAAATGTAGAAAATATTGCCCAAAACCTCCAAACACAAGAAACCAACCTTGATGACCTTGATGCAAATTACATTCAAGAAAAAATAAAAAACCAACAAACTGCCTTAGATGCTATTTTTAACGAAGTAAAAGAAACGCACCAAACCATTCAAAAAGAAATCAACAATCCACAAATTGATAATAATTTGCCTGCTGACCTCAAAAAAATGCAAAATACCCAATCTCTCAAAGATGTTTTTAAAGAAAAAGCCTTACAAATAAAACTACCACAATTTTTTATTCAAGTACAAAAAGGCACATTATTTAATCAAAACACAGAAAATCAATTATTACAAAAAGATAATCTGTTAAAAGATTTTAAACTTAGCAACGCAGACACACATATCAATTTTGATTATGTGGAAAGTAATATTTACAAAGTGGATTTGGACGATTCCAAGAAAGATTACACACCTACATATTCCAAAGTAAATAATATAGTAAATGAATATTTTGAAACTTATTTTGCGTCCCCTGAAAAAAAAGAAGGTCGTATAGAAACATTTGGGAAAATTGTGCTTGATAACATAGGCAAACAACAAGCTATCAATGACACAGAACTTAAAAAATACATTCAAAAAGTATTAGAAAGTCTTACAGATAGCCAATTAAGCGATTTTTCAAGCAAACAATATACATATTGCGACAAAATCAAGCAAAAAATTGAAAAACTTTGTGAAGAATTTGGCGAAAAAATCTTCAAACAAAAAATTGATACTGACCAAATAACCATTTTACCTACTTTTAGTTTTCCGCTTGAAATTGCTCCTACCGACACCGCAAAGGATTTCCCAAAATCACTTTACCAAAAAGAAGGCAAAATCAATGGTTTTGAGGAAAAAGTCATCAATGAAGTTGCCAACTTAGAAAATGTATTGTTTTGGACACGCAACATAGAGCGAAAAGGCTTTTGTATCAATGGTTTTATCAATCATTATCCTGATTTTATCATTGTTACCAAAAAAGGAAAAATTGTTATTTTGGAAACAAAAGGCGACCATTTGGACGCTCAAAACAAAATTACATTGGGTAATATTTGGGCAAGTAAAGCAGGAAACGAGTATCGTTATTGTTTGGTGTATGAAGAACGCAATGTAAATGGGGCTTATACCACAGATGATTTTTTAAAATTTTTGAAAGAATTATAAATACAAGACTTACAAAGTTTTTAAAATTTTGGTTTCTGTAAAAGTTCTGTTGCAAAAATATAGGATAATTTGGGTCAAGATTTATCATATTTTTTGGTTCTTCAAGGATTTATACGGACTGAAACCCCACCTAAATCCTCCCCAGAGGGGAGGACTTTCGCAAAGCGTTGATAATCAATGTATTACAACTCCCTCCCCTCTGGGGAGGGCTGGGGTGGGGTTTGCAAAATATAAGTTTCCGTATAAATCATAGAAGAACCTATTTTTTTAAATTTGAAAAACCAAAAACATAAAAACCACCACAAAATTAAATTTTGCGGTGGTTTTTTTATTTATAATTTATACTTTTTTTTAAAATTAAAAAGTACAATCTGTCATATCTTTCAAATCAGGAACACGTTTTCCTTGATAAAAACCTACTACATAGCTCACACTGCCCAAACTATCCAAATATTTACTAAAATTTTTGGCTTCCCAATAAGAAGAAAAATGACCCAACATATATTTTTTCATACCATTTCCGTCATTTTCTACTCCAAAATTTGGGCTTTTGTCCATATATTGCGTAAGGTCTTGGTTTTTGTAAGCACCTATTTGCACGCTGAATGCACATTTATCATTGGTACGTTCTTGTTTGGAGGCATTTACATCAGGATTTTCTTTTTTGAAAGCTCTCATTTTTTCTTCCAAATAAGTAATAGATTCATCTTTTTTTGATGATTCAGTAATAAGACTTTGTTTTTCTTGTTTTTTTGTGGCATTTTTTTCATTATTTTTGGCATTTTGAGCAGAATTTTCAGCCTCATCTTTGATTTTTTTGAGTTGTTCAGGCGTTAATTTTTTGATTTCAGCAAGAAGTGTTTTTTTTTCTTCTTTTGAAAGTTGTGCTTTTGCTTGAAATGAAATCAAACAAAAAAACATACCAAGAAATAAAACAGAAGGCAAAATAGAGATAATTTTTTTCATAAATTTGCTATTAATTTAGAATTAAGAATTAGGAATTTAAAATTAGAAATCATATCATAATTATTAAAAACAATTTTTTTACCAAAATATTTTTTTTTTCAAAAAAACGAAAAAAAAGTAAAAATAAAAATCATAAATTTTTAATATTTGTGTTTGTATTTATAAAAATATTGCATTTTTTAGGTTCGTTATTCTTTATAATTTTTAAAATATTTTCCAAAGATGAACATTACAAACAACTTTCAAATCCAAAATATTGATTTTACAGATTGGTTTAATGGATTTTTTCGTACAAAAAATGGTTTTCTTTTCCAAAATTTTATTAGCAAAAATGGTTTTTATAATTTAATGCAAAAAATAGAACTTTTTGCAGGAAAATCAGAAATTACTTTGCAGGAATTTGTTGCACATTTTTGTATAATGTACAACGAAACAGGTGGGCAATTTTTGCCAATGCGTGAAATGGGCGACAGTGCATATTTTTTCCTACACAATCCACCACAAAAAAGCACTTACAACTGTAATCCTAATTTCCTTGCTGGCAATCAATTAAAAGCGTGGGGCATTATCCAAAGTGATGCAGATGTAAATGCTTGGAATAGTTTTGTGTTTCCACACAATGCACCTTTACACGTTAAAAAAGCCTCAGAACGTTGCGATTATTTTAGATTTAGAGGTTGGGGACTTAATCAACTTACTTGGCGAGCAAATTATGTGTTGCATTTGCAACCATTTTTACCTAAAAAAATTGATGAATATTCAGATACAGAATTTGAATTAATGTTAAATGATTTTGATTTGGCTTGCAAAGTGTATCATCATTTTTTGACCAATTCCCAGAATGCAAATTATCTTTTGTCTGAAATCCAAAAAGGTAATTTTGTACCTTATGGTTATGTGGTTTCGGGTTGGTGGGCTTATGCAACAGACAAATACCAGCCACGTTGTAATGCACTTTTGAAAGCATTATTAGAAGGCTTACATTTGAATAAATTACCTGAAAATACAACTTCAATTCACGGAAAAAATCTTACAAAAGCACAAATAAAAATTATCCAAAATAATATTATGCAAGATAAAGAATGGGGTAATACTGATATTGTTCGCCTAATAATGGAAAATGGCGGTGCTGATGGTGTTTGGGGAAAAGCTACGGAATATGCTTTTTCATTGACAGGGAAAGAAATTGAATATTTTTTGAAATAAATAAACCATAAAAAAAGGTCAATATGGAAAATATTGACCTTTTTTATTTTTTAATATGCTTAAACAAAAGTAGTTTTCAATAAATATTAATTTGTCGGTTGTCTAAACCTATAAGGTTTTTAAAACCTTATAGGTTTAAACGAAAATAAATGATAATGTCAGACATTTTAACGTTTATTGAACAGTAGTTTTCAAAAGTGATTTTTGATAAAATGTTGCTTGTATTTGGCTGTTTTGTATTTCTTACACCTTTCCCCTTACTACTTTCCCCTTACCACTATGATTTCGCTTTTTTAGCTTCTACAGTTTGTCTTGTGTGAGGCACTACTCTAAGTCTTTCTTTTGGAATAAGTACGCCTGTATCAATACAAACGCCATAAGTGCCATTTTTGATGCGTACCAACGCAAATTCCAAATCAGTAATAAATTTTTTCAGACGTGCAGCTTGTTGATTAAGGCTTTCTTTTTCAGCAGTATCAGCCCCATCTTCTAAGGGTTTGTTGCTATTATTTTCAGCACCAGCGTCATTGCGTTTGGTGAGGGTATCGTGGATATATCCAAAATCTTGGCGTAAGATTGTGAGTTTTTGGTTGATAATTTCTTCAAATTCTTTGAGTTCTTGCTCAGAATAGCGAGGTAGAGTTTCTGTAGTGTTCATAATACGCTTAAAAAACAAAAATAGAAAAGTGTTAAAAAATAAGTGTTAAAAAAATAGAGATTTTATAAATACTTGCAATAAGCACACGTTAAAAATAAGATTTTTAGAAAAATATTTCAAAAAAATGCTTTTTTACACAATAAATGCACATATTTTAAAATCGTGTGCAAAGGTAAAAACAAACATTTGAAAAATAAAAGAATTTATAAAAATTACTATAAAATTTCTTAAAAAAATAATATTTTCTTAACGAACTCAAAAAATTATCTGCGTTTTTGGCTTTTTGTATTCCTTTATATACTTATTCCTTTGTTTTTTGTCATAACTTTGCATTGTTTTTATGTATTTATGTATGTTTTTGGCATAAATTTCGTTAAATTAAGGTTGTAAATGCTAAATATTGCATTTCAAAATATGAATAATCAAACATTTTTGTAAAAATATGCAAAGAATAACCCAAAAACCTGAAATTATGTTGGGCAAACCTGTCATAAAAGGTACAAGGCTCACCGTAGAATATATTATTTCTTTATTGGCACAAAATACTTCTATTGAAGAAATTTTAGCAGAATACAAAGGACTTGAAAAAGAAGATATTTTGGCGTGTTTGACTTATGCGGAAAATGTTTTATTATAGATTTTCAACTCTTGGAGGGTTTAAAACCCTCCAAGAGTTTTAGAAGCGTAATTTTTAAATAAACTTATTTTTTTGAATAATATAAATTGAATTGGTGTAACCACTTATCAAAAATTTTATCATATTTTTTTACCTATTTTTTAATCTATTTTTAATTTTAATTACGTATAAAACAAAGCACACAAGAAAGATAAACCCTTTAAAAATAATTTTATTTTCCTAAAAATCAAAATTGAAAAAAATTTCTTACAATAATTTACGCTATGAGAATAACTTGGTTTTTTCTTTGTTTATTTTTTTGGATAAACACAGAATCCTCAACCACTGCCCAAATAATACGACAAGCTAATCGCAATGATGTAAAAGATACCATTTTTGGCAAAGCTGATGGCTTAGTGTTGGACTTCAAACAAGTAGGCAGAAGACCTTATTATTATGACAAAGAAAGACTACTCGCAATAGATAAATTGGCAAAAAAAACCAAAAATCTCTATCGTGTATATAGGGCTTTGCACGCTTACGTCAATCAATTTGGTGCAAGAAATTTTAGAGATAATCGCAGTATTTATTTATTAAAAAGATTGGGAGATATTGCCAAAGAATTAAAATATTATGACAAAGCACGCCAAATTTATCGCCTTATTCTCAAACATTATCGCAAAGAAGATATTACTACTTTTCGCCTTCTAAATGATTCTCTAAACCTTGATGCTAAGAAAAAAGATTTTGTTCCCATAGAATATTATTATACCTACGCACACGCTTCTGCAAATATTGACACATTGAAAATCCCTGAAATGATGTTTGCACAAATGGGCGATTCTGTGAGTTCTGCCTTTGATGATTATGCCCCAACATTGACTTCTAACGGTCTTTTTATGATATTTTCTTCCCAAAGAAATATGAAACGTGATGGCGGAAAATATCTCCCAAATGAAGATATGTTTATCACACGCAAAGCGGACAGTTTGGCTCTTGTAGAAACAAGTCAAGGCTCAAAATTTGATACCATTCCTTGGACAAAAGCAAAACCACTTGCAGGTATCAACACCGAATTTAACGAAGGTTCTGCGTGTATGACAAGGGCAGGAAAATTGATGTATTTTGCAAGATGTGGCTCGCCAAAAGGTTTTGGAAATTGTGATATTTATGTGGCAGTAAAAGATAAAAAAGGCTCTTGGAAAAAAACTTATAATCTTGGTATCAATGTAAATAGCCAAAGTTGGGATTCACAACCTACGCTTTCGCACAAAGAAGATACTTTATATTTTGCATCTGATAGACTTGGCGGTTTTGGTTTGTCTGATATTTATTATTGTGTCAAAAGAGGTTATTCTGTTGATGTGGATAATGATACAATTCCAATATGGACAAAAGCACGCAATTTGGGGGCTGATGTAAATACACGAATGAACGAAGTAAGCCCATTTTATCACCCACAATATAATGTTTTGTATTTTAGTTCAGATGGACATATTTTGAATTGGGGCGGTTTTGATATTTATAAAACCTACAAAAAAGTAGATGGACTTTGGGCTGAACCTTATAATTTAGGCCCTCTTGTTAATCACAAACAAGACGAATATTATTTTACCATTGATGCTAAAGCCCAAAATTTATATTATGCAAAAAAAATTCGCATAAAAGTTTTTGATTGGGGTGTAGGTGATACGATTGTAAAAAATGTTTTGCGTTTGCATACATATCCTTTGCCAATGGAAGGACAACCAGAGGCAACTGTTAAATTTCAGGGTGTTGTTACAGATTCTATTACAGGAAAAGCATTTGAGGGTATTGTTTCAATTATTGACATAGACGAAGGCACAGAAGTTGCTCCAAAATACCTCAAACCTGATGGCTCATATAGGTTTGATTTGATTCGTGATAGAAATTATTTAGTAATTATCACAGGAGAAGATTTTTTTAGAATTGAAAAGCAATTTTTGCTCAAAGGTGATACTACTTTGAATATTTCTACACCTTCTATTAAATTCAAAAAATGGAAATTTGAAGCGATAGAATTTGAACACGGTAGTAGTAGCGTAACTGATGCAATGTCTGGGGATTTGGATAAGTTGGTTTTTTTCTTGGCTGACCACCCAAATCTTGGTTTGACTATCTCAGGACACACTGAAAGGATAAATCCTGATGAAGTTGCCAATAAAAAACTTTCGCAAGCAAGGGCTGATGCTATACGTGATTATATCCTCAACAAAGGGAAATTTAAGGCTGACCGTGTAAATGCTATTGGATATGGTAGTAGCAAACCACTTATTCAAAAAGAAGAAAATGATTCACACCGACAAGCAAATAGAAGGGTGGAATTTGAGATTTTTAAGATGAAATGATTAGGAATTAGGAATTAGGAATTAGAAATTAGAAATTAGGAATTTTTATGAATAAAAATTCAATTTTTAAAATTTTATTCTAATTATTTCAAAAAAATGGCTGTTTCATTTATCATTCAACATTTACCATTCACCATTATTTCAAGCTATCTTTTGGAGGTACAATGATAAAAACATCTTCTTTTGGGCGTTTGAGGAGATATTTTTCACGTGCAAATTTTTCTAAGGCTTCTGCATCTTGTGCCAAATCTCTGCGGTCTTGTTTGATTTCTACACTTTTTTTGATATAAAAATTCTTTTCACTTTCCAATCGTTTTACACGTTGTTGGCGATAATATTGTGTAATAAGGTCATTGGTATCAAAAAAAATAATCCAACCTGCAAATAAACACAGGCTTATAAAATAAAAATTACCAATAATTTTAGTTAGAAATTTCATATATTAGTAGTCAGGTGTCAGTAATCAGGTGTCAGGAGTTAATAGTCAGGTGTCAGTAAAATACAAAACAGCCAGATTATTACACAATAGAGTTCTTTAAATGAAACATTTTGGAACACGGATTTTACGGATTAACACAGATTTTCACGGATTTTTTTCTTTTTTTTGTAAAGTTTTGCACTCTACATGACAAATTTGAAATTCACTTAAAAATCGGGTATAAAACCCGATTTTATTGATGTTTTTTATCAATAAAGTTGGGTTTTATACCCAACTTTTAAAAATTGTCATGTAGAGTGAAAATTTTGATGTTTTTTATTAATTTTTAGACTTCATTTTAAAAACCCTAATGACAAAAGTTATTGTAATTATCAATTTAACATTTACCATTCACAATTTACCATTAAAAAATGGCTGTTTCATTCCTAATTCATAATTCCTAATTCATAATTATTTTAAAATCCCATTCCTTTTTCAATCAAAAGCATAAGGATATGAATTACTTTGATATGAATTTCTTGAATACGGTCAGCATATCCAAAATGAGGCACACGCACCTCTACATCTGACATACCAGCAAGTTTTCCACCATCTTTGCCTGACATAATTACGACTTTCATTCCTTTTTGGCGAGCCATTTCCACTGCTTTGATGATATTTTCAGAATTTCCGCTTGTGCTTAATGCGAATAATACATCACCTTCATTGCCCAAAGCCTCCAAATAACGTGCAAAAATATACGCATATCCATAATCATTGCCCACACAAGAAATATGACTTGGGTCAGAAATTGCCAACGCAGGCAAAGCAGGGCGAGTATTACGGTATTTTCCGCTAAGTTCTTCTGCGAAGTGCATTGCATCACAATGTGAGCCACCATTGCCACAACTAAATATTTTTTTACCATTTTTGATGGCATCTATCATTAGTTGTGCTACTTGTTCTATGCGTGCAATATTTTCATTATTTGCACAAAAATCTGCTAATACTTTTTGAGCTTCTTGTAACTCTGCTAAAATTAAATTTTGCATATTTTTTTATTTTAAACTTATTTTGTTTTATTCACGCTAAAAGGTACTACCACCTTTGTTTTGTCCCAAAGCATTACAAGGTCAGCACCTTTTTTGCTTTCTTCAAACGAAATGGTAAGGGCTTCATATTCGTCCAAATTTTTATCCACAGGAACAGAGATTTCAAGCACATTATTTGCTTTGATTTCGTCATATTTATATGCACCCCATTGTCCCAAAGTGCTGTTCAGAATTACGAGCCATTTATCCTCTTGTGGAATAGAAAAAAGCGTATAAGTACCAGCTTTTACTACTTTTTTATCCACTTTTACGTCTTTTGTGATAGTAACTTCGGTAGCTTCATTTGCACCTGTACGCCATATTTTGCCATAAGGCACAAGGTTTCCAAATATTTCACGCCCTTTTTTCATAGGTTGTCCGTATGTAACCTTAAAATACGTGTTATCACTTGCCAAATACGCAGACACCGCCAAAGGGCTTGCTTTTGGGCGTGGCAAAATAACTTTTTGGGCTTTACTTTCTGAAATACACAAAAAAGTGTTACAAAAAAGCGTTACAATAAGAAAAAAGAATGTTGCTTGTAGTTTCATAGTGATTTTTTTATAGCTTATTTTTATTTTATTTTTTTATCTTTGTGTTTTAGGAATTTGGGCAACCGCAAGGGTTTGCCCCTACATATAATTTTATGCAATTTTACAACAATTTAAACGATTTTTATATACAAAAAGTTATTTGGGAAAATAATAATTTTAATTTTAATAAAATTTTAACAATATTATTCACATTATTTTTTATTGTTTTTTAAAAAAAATCAAAAAAATATTCAATCAATTATTAAAAAAATAGTATTTTATTTTAAAAAGATTATGCAAAAAAGAAATTTATTTTATAAGAAAAATATAAAAATAGATAGATGTTTTTTATTAAAGGTTTTGTTCACATTTTGGATTTTCTCCCCCTTTGGGGGCTGGGGGGCTTTCGCTCAAACCGCTTGTTTTACTGCTGACAACACACGTGGTTGCGTTCCGCTTACTGTCAATGTAACAGATTGTAGCAATACGCCCAATCCTACGCTTATTGCCTACAAATACAGCCAAATAGAGGGTTTTGTGGCACGTACTACCAATACTTACACACAGCCAGGACGTTACAGCATTACGCAAATTGTTCAAGTAGGAGCGTCAGGAGATAGTATTCGCAGAATAAATTACATAGAAGTTTTACCTACGCCTGTGCCTATTTTTACCATAAAAAACTGTGCAAATCAACAAATTAGTATAGATATTCCTGACCTTACTTACGAACAATACGAAATAAATTGGGGTGATGCCTCGCCCATTCAAACTACACCCAAAAATTCCCCTCCGCTTACACACACTTACGCCTCGCTTGGGAGTTTTTCGGTAACTATTACAGGAAAATATGTGCCAGGAAATTGTGGAGGCACTACTTCAGTGCTTGTTACGCCTGTTACCACATTGCCCAAACCAATGCCAAGCCTCATACAAACCATTACACGAGGCACAAACAACGGAAAAATTGTATTGAATTTTGATAGTGATGCAAGTTTTTTGTATGATTTTTTGGTAAATGGTGTTGCAGTTACCCAAAATATTCAAGGGACAGGAGGCACAATTATCCAAACTTTTGATAATTTAAACACCGAAAACCAAGTATTTTGTTTTGAAATAAAAGCAAAAGACGTATGTGGCAATGAAAATGTAAGTGATAATGTTTTTTGTAACCAAATTCTAAAAGTTACCGCCCAAAATAACCAGAATATCATTGATTGGCGTGCTTATCCTGCGTCTAATATTCCTGTTGGGGCATTTGAAAGTTATACATTATACCGAAATGGACAAGCATATCAGGTATTTACAGACATTAACCAAGTGCAATATGTGGATACTGACGTGCAATGTAGGGTAAATTATTGTTATGAATTGGTGGCGGATTTTAACAGTCCAACATTGGATTTTTCGGTAAAAACGAATCAAAGTTGCGTACAAAGTTTTTCTACATTACCTCCTCCTGCGGTCAATTCGCTTAATTCTACGGTGGATAGTGATTTTACAATCCGTCTTTTTTGGGAAGTGCCAACAATTCCACGCATTACTTCTTATAAAATTGATAGAAATGGCGAAATTCTTACAAATGAAACCGCCACAAAAAGCATTATAGATACTGATTTGAGAATGACAAAGCAGTTTTGTTATAAAATACAATACACCAACGAATGTGAAAATACATCTGCGGTTTCTGCTTCTACTTGTCCTGTATTTTTGAGGGGAAATGCGGTTACACAGGGCAATATTCAATTAAATTGGACACCTTACCGAAATTCAGACAATAGTTTTGAGGATTATATCGTAGAAAAACTTGATGAAAATGGCAATGTATATGCACAAATACAAATATTTTCTAATATTATAAATTTTGCGTTGGATACAGAGGCAAAAGATGACCGCCAAATTATGCGTTATCGCATAAAAACGGTGATAGATAATGCAAAAAAAATATACAGTTATTCAAATGTCATTCAGATAAAACAAAAATTCAAAATATTTTTTCCAAATGCTTTTGCTCCAGAAGGACTTAATGCAACATTTGCCCCAAAAGCTCTTTTTATCAAAACCTACAAAATGGTGATTTTTAATCGCTTGGGTGAAGAACTTTTTTCTACCAAAAATATAGATGAAGGTTGGAATGGTAACGCAAAAGGCAACCCTGCCCCTGCTGATACCTACGTGTATGTGGTGGAATTGGAAGATACCTTAGGCGAAATATTTACCACACAAGGAACGTTTCTTTTAATAAGGTAAAAAGTTCAAAGTTTAAGGTTTAAAAAGTTCAAAGTTCAAAAAGTTCAAAGTTCAAAAAGTTTAAGGTTCAAAAAGTTCCTTAGGCGAAATATTTACCACACAAGGAACGTTTCTTTTAATAAGGTAAAAAGTTCAAAGTTTAAGGTTTAAAAAGTTCAAAGTTCAAAAAGTTCAAAGTTCAAAAAGTTTAAGGTTCAAAAAGTTCAAAAAGTTCAAGGTTCAAAAAATCCTGCTAATCCTTTAATCCTGTTAATCCTGATGAAAAACACATATTGGCAAAATATATATCAAGGCATTAAAACATCTTGGGAAGGTTTGAGAATTTCCATAAAACACCTTCTAAATGCCACAAAAAGACACAAACCAACTTATGTAAATGCCAAAGATTATTTTGACCTTAAAAATGGACTTGTAACAGTGCAATATCCACACGAAAAAA
The DNA here is from genome assembly GCA_013297825.1 of Cytophagales bacterium. GTDB lineage: Bacteria > Bacteroidota > Bacteroidia > Cytophagales > Microscillaceae > JAAFIN01. Next base: position 22,527 of record JAAFIN010000016.1, on the reverse strand, counting down.
TCCCTTTGCCTGACCAAGCACGTTACCAACTTCACAATGAAATGGACGATTGTATTGTTTGCGACAAATGTGCTAAAATATGCCCTGTGGATTGCATAGAAATAGAAGTTATCAAAGCTACTGAACAAGTGGGAATTACTTCTGATGGTTCGCCTATTCGTTTGTATGCCTCCAAATTTGATATTGATTTGGCAAAATGTTGTTATTGTGGGCTTTGTACTACGGTTTGCCCTACGGATTGCCTTACAATGACACACGAATTTGACGTAAGTAAATATGATACAGGCGAACTTTTGGCTCATTTTGCAACCCTTACACCACAAGAAGCACAAGAAAAATTAGATTTATTGGCAATTTTTCAAAAAGAAAAAGAATTAAGTAAAAAAGTTTCTGCTGTTTCAAAAAGTGTTACAACTCCTGCGATTAGCCAAGAAGAAGAAAAGAAAGAAACCACAGAAAAGCCAAAATTTATTCCGAAAATAAAAAGCCCCCTAACCCCCAAAGGGGGAACTAATGCCCAAGAGGAAGAAAAAAAAGAAGAAATTTTACCAGTAGAAACTCCTCATTTAGGGATTGAGGGGCTTGAAAAGTCAAAAGAAGAAAAACAAGAAACTAAAATTAAAGAAATTCCAGAAAAGCCAAAATTCATTCCGAAAATGAAAAGCCCCCTAACCCCCAAAGGGGGAACTAATGCCCAAGAGGAAGAAAAAAAAGAAGAAATTTTACCAGTAGAAACTCCCCCTTTGGGGGTTGGGGGGCTTGAAAAGCCAAAATTTATTCCGAAAATGAAGCCCAAAATGAATATTTCAAAAAATTCAGAAAATAAAACAGAAGAATCAAAAGAAGAAAATGAAAATTAAAACAAAAATTTACCACACCCATTAAAAACAAAGGAATACACAAAAAAAATTTTGTTTTTTCAAAAAAAAATACGTTATTTGTATTTTGGTAAAATTTTAAAAGAAAAACAATTTAATGTTAAATGATGAATTATAAATGATGAATGAAACAGCCAAATACATTTCTTAATTTCTAATTCCTAATTTCTAATTCTTAATTTCTAATTCCTAATTCCCTAAAATATGATTCAGATTGACCCACAAGCTATTGAACAAAAAAAGAAAACTTTAGAACAAGCACGTATTACGCTTAAAGAACATTTTATTGGTATTGATGGTATTATTGATAATTTGTTAGATTATATTCAGGTATGGTATCTTTTGCCTGAAATTCTTACGCGCCCTATGATTGTAAATCTTTGGGGTATGACAGGCGTAGGAAAAACTGATTTAATCCGAAAATTAGTAAAATGCCTTGATTTTCAAGATAGATTTGCAGAAATAGAACTTAGCAATATAGATGGAACTTCGTGGATGAGTTCAGTTGCACAAGCATTGGGCGACCAAAATATCCAAGATGAAAATCCTTCTATCGTACTTTTTGATGAAATTCAACGTTTTAATACCATTGATGGTGATGGAAATCCTGTTGGACAAACCAAATTTATGGATTTTTGGGAACTATTGAGTGATGGCAAACTTTCCAAAAAATCAAAGGATGATTTGGATTATTACCTTTATAATTATCTTTCTAAGAAAAAAGACAATGACAAACGCAAAATGAAAGGCGAAGAAGTAGAAGATGACAATCCTTTACTCCAACTTTGGGAAGCAAGAGAACTCAAAAAAGTACTTTCTTTGGATAATACAGTTGATGAAATAACCGAAATGACCGAAAGCCACGCCATTGAACTCATCAAACAAACCAAAAGCAAAAAGAAAATCTATGAACCTGTGAATTATGCCAAAATGCTTATTATCATTAGTGGAAACCTTGATGAGGCATTTTATATGGCTGGCGAAACCAGCGAGGCAGATGTAGATGCTGATATTTTTCACGCATTTACCCAAAAAATCACCTTAGTTGATGTAAAAAATTCGCTTAATCGCAAATTTAGACCTGAACAAGTGGCACGTTTTGGTAATATTCATTTGATTTATACAAGTCTTAGAAAAGAAAATTTTGAGAAATTGATTGAAAAAGATATTGAAAGAATTATCAAAAGTACCAAAGATAATTTGGATATTACGCTCAAAGTAGATGCTTCTATCAACCGCCTTATTTATCGCAATGGTGTATTTCCTGTGCAAGGTGTAAGACCTGTTTTTAGTAGCATTGGTGATATTTTGGAGGCTAATCTTTCCAAACTTTTGTATGATGCTATTATGAATAACATCAAAAATATTGATATAAAATATGATGAAAAACTCCAAAAAATCGTAGCTGACCTTTCAGGAAAAGCCATTGAAATTCCTTATACAGGTCGTATTGATAAAATACGTGAAAGTAACCAAAAAGACAGCATTGCAAATATCAGCGTACACGAGTGCGGACACGCAGTTGCATATATGGCACTTATGGGACTTGCTCCTTTGCAACTCAAAAGCAAAGTTGCGAGCAGTTATGCAGGTGGTTTTACGTTTCCACATCAAATTCACGAAACAAGAGAAAATTTGGTTAAAAAAATCAAAATTTATCTTGCAGGTGGTCTTGCAGAAGAATTGGTTTTTGGAAAAGACAGGGCAAGTGTAGGAAGAAGCCACGACAGAGAACAAGTTACACAAATTGCACTTGAATATGTGCGTAAATATGGTTTTGATGATAATTATCAAGCAAATTATGCAATGGATTTGTACCCATTCACAATGAACAAACACATTACAGATTTGGACACTGAAAAAATGATTTCAAGGCTTGTAAGTGAAACCAAAGAAATTTTAACCAAAAATATTGGACTCTTAAAATCACTTTCGCTTCAACTTGCGTCCAAAGGCACAATGACCCCACAAGAAGTAAGTGATGTAGCCAAAGAACACGGTATCAATGCAGAAATCAAAGAAGAAGGATTTTTGTTAATTGCTAATTATGATGACAATATGAGAAAATAAAAAATCATAAAAAAACCTAATCAAAATAATTTTGATTAGGTTTTTTTATGATTAAAATTGAATGTTGCAGTTTGGTAATAGTTTTTTGATGTTGTTTTGTTCCACATCAGATATATTATTTTCCCTTAAATCAAGATTCATGAGCATTTTTAGTTTAGAAATTTCTTTAGGAAGTTCTGTGATTTCATTGTTTGTTTGTGCTATTTTTATTGGCATCATTTTTCCATTTAAACTATAACAATGTGTTCCTTTTGGAAGCAGTATAATTCTATTTTTAAAAATAAAATTTATATCATAAAAACTACTAAAATTCAACACAGTTAAATTTTCCAAACCTTCAATTTCTTTTGGAATTTTTTTAATATTGTTTCTTCCAAAATTAAGAATTTTTAGTTTTTTTAAATTACATATTTCTTTAGGAAATTCTTTAAATTGATTATTATAAATGCTTAAACATTCCAAATTCTGCATTTTTTGAATTTCTTTTGGCAGAAATTCTAACTTATTTCCCTCTAAATATAAATATACAAGATTTGATAATTCTCCAATTTCTTCAGGCAAGTGAGTTAGTTTGTTGCTACCAATTTCAAGATAATGCAAATTTTTTAATTTTGAAATTTTTTTTGGAAAAAGCATTAAATCGTTATCTCCCAAATGTAAGATATATACTTCTAATGGATTTTTAAGGGCTTCTTCCAATGAAGTAAAAACTTTTTTGGATTGCAATTCCTCCCAAGTAAGAGGTAAATTTTGAGCAATTATTTTTTGACGATTACAAATAAAAATAATGGCTAAAAATATGAGTAATATTTTTTTCATAAATAATTTTGATTAGGTTTTTTTATTTTTATTGGCTGTTCCATTCATAATTTATCATTCATAATTATTTTCATTCCACTTCCAAAACCTCCATTTTATAGCCTTTGTAATCCGATAATTTCATCGGAACAAGAAAATTATGCTTGTAGGCACGTGTTTCACCTATTTGCCACGTAGAAAAATAAGGATTTTGAGGGGTAAAAATCTGTTCGTGAGCAAGCGAATTATTTTTATAAAACCATTGCATTTTTATTTTTAGCTCTTGAATGGGAATTTTGCTGTCATTTTTGATGGAAAACACAATTTCGTGGTTAAAATCATCAGCATTTGGGCGAATAAGTTGGTGTCGTTCTCTACATTCTAATTTGAATTCTATAAAAGAATTAGCAATTTCAATATCTTTTACTGCATTTTGGATATTTTCAGGTTCAAATTCCCACGTCAAAATCTCAATTTTGGCTTTTTTTACTTGATTTTTAAGATTTTTTTGAACAATATTGATGGGCAAAGCATCATTTTTCCACATTTCAGCAAGTGAATCACTTAAAAATTGTAACTTTTCTTGCTTCAATAATTGATTTTGCTCATCATACAAGGTGATTTCTGCAACAAGATTGATAAGATTTTTGTTTTCTAATGTCTGCCAAGCCCCTACAAGTTGGTATTCATAGCCATTTGCGGTTTTTTCGCTTACAGATTTCTCCATAAACCATTTTCCTTGCATTCCGCCATTTGTCCAAGAAACTCTTACATTATTTTCTTTGTAAGTTTTTTTTTCAATAATTTTTACTTCTGGAGCTTTTGCAGGTTTTTCTTCGTCATTTTGGGCATTGTGATTATTTTCCCCAGAAAAAATCCAAAATATCACATAAATTCCTACCAAAACGCCCACAATTTTCAAAAAATTATTTCTTAAATTGGTATTTTGCCAAATATTTACTTGTCTTTTTTCTACTTTGGCGATAACTTGTATCGCAAATTCATTATTTGGGTCAAGTTTTAAGGCAATATCTGCGTAAAAAAGAGCTTGTTTTTTGTGATTTGGGTTTCCATTTTTCAAAAACGCCTGACAATGTGCATCAGCCAACAAAAAATTAGCTTCTTTGTCCCAAGGTTTTAAATGTGAGGCTTCTGTGAGTTCCTTAATCGCTTTTTGCCATTGGGTATATTTCCCAAAATTTTTGCCTCTTGTCAAAAAATCACCAAATAATTGTTCCAAACGCTCTTTGTCCTCCTGTGTAAATCCAAGTTGCGTTTGCAATTCTTGTATTTGGGCAGGCGAAGGCGGAAAATTTTGGGTATTTTCGTGCTTTATTTTTAAAAGTTCGTTGAGGTAAGTTTCTAAGTTCACAAAGTTCAAGGTTTAAAGTTCAAGGTTTAAAGTTCAAGGTTTAAAGTTCAAGGTTCAAGGTTTAAAGTTCAAGGTTTAAAGTTCAAGGTTCAAGGTTTAAGGTTTAAAGTTTAAGGTTTAAAGTTTAAGGTTTAAAGTTCAAGGTTTAAAGTTCAAGGTTTAAAGTTCAAGGTTTAAAGTTTAAGGTTAAATATTTAAGTTAATTATTTATTTAATAAAATTTATTACTTAAATATAAAATTAAATCAATTATTTAATAAAATTTATTGATTACTTATTAAAATAAATAAATTATTTAGTAAAGTTTATTGATTACTTATTAAAATAAATTAACTATTTATTAAAATTCACTGACTACATATTAAAATAAATTAGTGATTTAATAAAAATTAGTGATTACTTATTAAAATGAATGAATTATTTAGTAAAATTTAGTGATTACTTATTAAAATATCTATATTATTTAAAGTTACATAGTTCTTAAACCTTAAACTTTAAACCTTAAACTTTAAACCTTAAACCTTAAACTTTGAACCTTAAACCTTAAACTTTAAACCTTAAACTTTAAACTTTAAACCTTAAACTTTAAACCATCTCACTCACAATCTTTGCAGAAAGCAAGCAAAGTGGAATACCACCGCCAGGATGTACGCTTCCACCACAAAAATATAAATTAGGAATTTGGCTTGAAAAATTGGCGTGTCGCAAAAATGCTGCGAATTTATTATTGGAACTATTGCCATACAAAGCCCCTTGTGTGCTTCCTGTGCGTATTTCTATGGTACGTGGGTCTAAAATATTTTCACAAACAATATTTTTTGTAATATCTTTTTTTAATAATCTTGCTAATTTTTCTTGAATATTTTTACGTGTTTTTTCTATGATGTCGTCCCAATTTTGCCCTTGATTATTGGGTGCATTGACCATCACAAACCAATTTTCGCCTCCTTTTGGTGCATCATCTACTTTATTTTTGGCGGTAATATTGATGTAAATGGTTGGGTCGTGATAAATATCTTTGTGTTGCCAAAGTGTTTCAAATTCGGTTTTGTAATCTGCACTAAAAAAAATATTGTGCATTTCCAATTCCTCAAAACTTGTATTCATTCCCCAATAAAAAATGAGTGCAGAACTTGATTTTGGTTGATTAAGAATTTTATTTGGTGAAAATTTTTGAGGCAAGAATTTTTTATAGGTTTGGGCAATATCAATATTACTAATGATTTTTTTGGCAAAAATCGTTTTTTCGGTATTGTTTTGAATATATTTTGCACCCAAAGCGTAATTTTTTCCCATTAGGATTTCTTGAACTTTTGCCCCAAAATGAAATTTTACACCCAAATCTTCTGCTAATTTTACCAAACTTTTGGTAATGCTGTGCATACCTTTTTTTGGAAAAAACGCCCCAAAACCAAATTCCAAATGTGGGATTACATTCATTGTGGCAGGCGTTTGGTAAGGGTCAGAACCGTTGTAAGTGGCATATCTATCAAAAAACTGCACGAGCCTTTTGTCCTCAAAAAAATCTGCATTGCTTTGGTGCATATTTTTGAAAACTTCTACTTTCCCAAAATTCAAAATTCCTTTTAAAGTAGGCAAAGAAAGATAATTTTTGAGTTGGTGCAATGATTTTTCCAAAAAAACAGGAGCGGTAATTTCGTATTTTTCTTTGCTTTTTTCTAAAAAAGAAGTTATTTTATTTGGATTTTCGCTTGTTTTTTGAGAAATTTCTTGTTTAAATTTTTCTATGTCAGCATACGCATTTATAATCGTATTATCTTCATAAAAGTATTTACAAGTAATGTCTAATTTCTCATATTCAAAATAATCTTCTGTTTTTTTGCCTGCCAATGCAAAAAGTTCTTCCACATATTGGGGCATTGTAAAAAGCGAAGGACCTGCATCAAAACGATAACCTTCGTTTTGGATTTCGGTCAGTTTGCCTCCTGCATATTGATTTGCCTCCAAAACCTCCACATCATAGCCTTTGGAGGCAATGCGTACCGCACTTGCTATGCCTGCGATACCTGCCCCAAGTATTAAACAAGTCATCTTTTATAAATATTTTTTCCTAAAAATTTTTGGTGCTTTATTTTTGCAAGTTTAGTAAAAAAAAAAAGACTTGCCAAGTCTTTAAGACTCGGTAAGTCTAAATATTTGTGAAGAATGTATAAATTTTAATGTAATTATCTTTGACGTTTCACAGTTTCACAGGCATAAATGCCTGTGCTATACATAGAAATACAAAAATATGTGCAGAATAGACATTTATGCCTATTTTTAAAAGTATCCATTTTTTAATCAATCTCCAATCCAAGCACATTTTTCAAATCTTCTATTTCTTTAAAACGTTTGCGTAAATATTCATAACGGTCTGCATTGGTATAAGTTGGCTCAATTACTTCAGGTACAAAAAGGTCAGTTTTCACCACAATATCAGGATTATTAAATCTAAGTTGGAGTTTTTGGGTAATATCTTCTAAATAATCTTTTTCAAAAGTTTCTTTTAACTTTTCTTCCAAAAAAAATGTAATAGTGGTTTTATCTGCTGAAATATTAGGTTTTCTTTTAAAAAATTGTGGTGCAATGGCATCATTTGGCTTGGTTTGTGGATAAAATTTATAAAAATCTCTAAGATTTTCGTCCAATGCAAGTTCTATTTTTTTAGGTTTTTCGGTTTCTTTGGTTTCATTTTGTTTTTCTAATTCTTTGGCTTGTTTAGCAAGTTCTTGAAGATTAGCGGTTATTTTTACATTTTTAAAGCCTTCTTCTTGTTTTTTAATTTCCTGTAATTTTGTATTATTTTCAGTATTTTCTTGATTTTCAATTTCGTTTTTTTGGTAAGAAACTTGATTTTCAGCGATAACGGAGTTGTTGCCCCCAACAACATTTTGGGGATTATTGAGGGCTAAGAACTTTTTTTTTTCGTTTTCTTCTGCTAAAATTTGTTGAAAATTTAACGCATTTTGTAAATGAGCCATTTTTATCAAAGCCAATTCCACGTGTAATTTTGGGTTTTTGCTGGTTTTGTAGCTGATTTCGGTTTGTGCGGTAATATTAAGGGCTGACATCAAAAAACCTGCTGAAGATTTTTGGCTTTGAATAAGGTATCTTTCTTTGTTTTTTGGGCTTACTTCCAAAAGTGAAATGGTATCTTTGTGCTGACAAACCAATAAATCTCTGAAATGTTGGGCAAGTCCTGCGATAAAATTATGCCCATCAAAACCACGTTTTAATATCATATCAAATAATTTCCACGCATCACCAATATTTTCATCAAGAAGTGCGTCAGTCATTTTAAAATAATATTCATAATCCAACACGTGGAGATTTTCTAATGAATTTTCGTATGTAACACCTCCTTTGCCCTGCCCAAATGTAGTGAGCATATCAAACAACGAAAGTGCATCACGCAATCCACCATCAGCTTTTTGGGCAATAAGTTCCAAACCTTCATATTCATAAGGTATTTGTTCTTTTTTGGCAATAACTTCCAAATGCGAAGCCATATCTTTAATTTCAATGCGTTTGAAATCAAATATTTGGCAACGTGAAAGAATTGTAGGAATAATTTTGTGTTTTTCGGTGGTAGCCAAAATAAAAATCACATAACTTGGCGGTTCTTCCAATGTTTTCAAAAAAGCATTAAACGCTGCAGTGGAAAGCATATGCACCTCATCAATGATATAAATTTTGCGTTTGCTACCTTCTGACGGTGGCACACGCACCTGTTCCACGAGGTTGCGAATATCCTCCACGCTGTTATTGGACGCTGCATCAAGCTCATATACATTTAAAGAACCATTTTGTTGGACTGCTACGCAATTTCTACACGTTCCGCAAGCCTCAGAATCCTGCGTAGGCGTGAGGCAGTTGATAGTTTTTGCTAAAATCCTCGCACAAGTCGTCTTTCCAACACCTCTTGGGCCACAAAACAAAAACGCTTGTGCAAGGTGGTTGTTTTTGAGGGCATTTTTGAGGGTTGTGGTAATATGTGATTGCCCAACTACGGTATCAAAGGTAGCAGGACGGTATTTTCGGGCAGAAACAATAAAATTTTCCATACTCAAAAATAGTAATTTTTTTTATAACTTATTCAAAAAACGATAAAAAATTTTTAAAAAATTTACAAAAATACAAAACAGCCAAAAGACAATAGTTTTTTTATCAAAAATAAAAAAATTACAATAAAACAAATATTTTTGCAAAAAAAATTAAACCTTAAACTTTGAACCTTAAACTTTCACAATGACCAAAAAACTCTACATTATACGACACGCTAAGGCAAAAGATGCTACAGAATTTGAATCAGATTTTGACCGACAACTCGCTCAAAGAGGCATACAAGATGCTCAAAATACTGCAATTTGGGCAAAACAAAATAATATTTCGCCTGATTTTATCCTAAGTAGTCCTGCGGAACGCACACGCAAAACAAGCGAAATTCTTGCAAATGGATTGGGTATGCCTGAACAAGAAATTGAGTACGAACTTGGTATTTATGAAGCCTCACAACCTACTTTGTTTGAAATTGTACAAGAATTGATACCTGATGAGGCAAATGTTGCTTTTTTGGTGGGACATAATCCAGGTTGTACGCTTTTGGCGGATTATTTGAGCAGTGCAAACATCAATTTTATGCCTACTTGTGCAATGGTTGGGCTTGAATTTGAAATAGAAAGCTGGGTTGAGCTTTCGCAAGGTTTAGGAAAATTGATTTGCTTTCAAATTCCAAAAGAGCTTTAAGAAGTATTTAGGTGTCAGGAATCAGGTGTCAGATTTAAAATATACTTTACTGATAACTGATTCCTGATACCTATTTTTTTTTCTCTGGGCATCTTTTGCAAGATTTTTTACGTCTAAGAAATAAAAGATTTAATCTTTTTTGAATTTTATTATTTCTTAAATATTTAAAAGTATGCTTGCTAAAAAAATAAAGTTTTGGTTGTTATTTTTTTTAATTTTTAATTGTGTTCAAAATGGTTTTGCTCAAAATGAAAATTTTATCATTCAACAAAATAATTTAGAAAAAATAACACCATTTAAAAGCCCAGATATTATTGTTGAACACGAAAAAAATAACCAAAATGAATTTTTATTGATAGGCACTGTAACTTGTGAATTAACAAAAGAGCCACTTATTCAAGCAAGCATAGTTGTAAAGGGAACAACAAATGGTACAACTACAGATGAATATGGATATTTCGCTTTAAAGAATATTAAAGAAAATGATATTTTGGTATTTAGTTGTGCTGGTTATACTCCCTTAGAACAGAAAATTGAAAAAAAACATAGAGAAAAGATCACAATATTAATGGAAGAAACTATTTTTAGTAGAAATGTCATTATATGTGGTGAACGCCCCAACATCTTCCTTCGCACTTGGCGAGGCATAAAATCTATTTTTCGCAGGAAAAGAGATTGATTTACTTTAAACTTTTGAACCTTGAACTTTAAACCTTAAACCATTTTTTATGAAAATAAACATACCCATTCCTTGCCACGAAAATTGGGAAAATATGACTTCCCAAGACAAAGGACGTTTTTGTGGAAGTTGTCAAAAAGTTGTCATTGATTTTACAAAAATGTCCAATGACGAAATTATTGATTATTTCAAAAAACAAGAAACTCAAAAATCAACTTGTGGGAGATTTTATGATGTGCAACTTCGCCAAATCAATCAAGAAACCAATTCACAAGATATTACAAAAGATTTTTTCTTAAAAAAATTCCTTCAAAAAACTGCATTTTGGGCTTCCACTTTTTTATTTTTCTGGGGGAATGCACCACAAAAGGCTTTTGCACAAACCGAAAATTTACAAAAAATCCAAAATCCAAATGTTGTTACTGAAAATGAATTAAGAGGCATTGAAGAACAATGGAAAAATGCAGAGAAAATTGAAAAAAAACAACAAAATGGAGAATTTTTGTTGAAAGGTATTGTGCTTGATGAATTAACAAGAGAGCCACTTATTCAAGCAACAATAATGGTAAAAGGCACAAATCAAGGAACTGTAACAGATTCACTTGGGCGTTTCACATTGGAAAATATCCAAGAAACTGATACTTTGATATTTAATTATATTGGTTATAAAATGATGGAAAAATCAATAAAAGAAATGTATAAAAATAATACAACAAATTTTATACTAATACCTGAAGAAATATGGGGCGGTGATATTACTATAGAAACCACAGAACGCCCCAACATCTTCCTACGCACTTGGCGAGGCATAAAATCTATTTTTCGCAGGAAAAAAAATTAACTTTTTAACGCTTGAACATTAAACCTTAAACCATTTTTTATGAAAATAAACATACCCATTCCTTGCCACGAAAATTGGGAAAATATGACTTCCCAAGACAAAGGACGTTTTTGTGGAAGTTGTCAAAAAGTTGTCATTGATTTTACAAAAATGTCCAATGACGAAATTATTGATTATTTCAAAAAACAAGAAACTCAAAAATCAACTTGTGGGAGATTTTATGATGTGCAGCTTCGCCAAATCAATCAAGAAACCAATTCACAAGATATTACAAAAGATTTTTTCTTAAAAAAACTCCTTCAAAAAACTGCATTTTGGGCTTCCACTTTTTTATTTTTCTGGGGAAATGCACCACAAAAGGCTTTTGCACAGGGACATGTTATCAAAAGAGGCTCAAATAATGGGAAAATTATTGTTCAACAAGTCCAACAAACACAACAAACATATTCAGAAAAAAATATTTCTACAAAAAAACCAAATATTGTTACTGAAAATGAATTAAGAGGCATTGAGGAACAATGGAAAAATGCTAAAAAAACTGAAACAATAGAAATGTTTACCTTAACTGGAATGGTTACTGATGAATTAACAAAAGAAGAACTTACAGAGGCTGTTGTTACTATAAAAGGCACAAATCAAGGAACTGTAACAAATTCAAAAGGATATTTTACATTGGAAAATATCAAACGAAATGATACTTTGGTTTTTAGTTATGCTGGTTACAAAACAATGGAACAAAAAATGGAGGAAATTTATGAAAATTATGAAACAAATTTTATATTAACACCTGACACAGTGGAAGGATATGTTGTTACTTATCGCCCCAACATCTTCCTTCGCACTTGGCGAGGCATAAAATCTATTTTTCGCAGGAAAAAAAATTGATTTTCTTAAACCTTAAACTTTAATAATCTCCACCCAAATCTTCGTACTTCTCCCCTTGTCATCAGTACAAGTGATATTTAATTTGCCAAATTCAGGCGTAAAAAAAACACTTTCAAATGCTGAACTTGTTTTATACAAAACACCATTCAAAAACCAATGCACCTCTCGCACATCATCAGCCACTTGACACGTCAGGGCGATTTTGGGCGAGTTTTGTTCAGGAATGATATAACTTTGTCCCTGCAAAGGCGAAATAATACGAGGCGAAAAACCTTCTGTTTTTACCGCTTGACAAAGTGGATTATGTGGTGGAGGCAATGGATATTTTGTTTTTTCTTCTTGATAAAAAGTTCGCAAAGCAGGCGAAATGTTATTATAAAATATCTTTTTATAATTTTTTTTATTAGGAACACATTTTTGACAAAAAACCATTTTTTCGTCCAATGAAACCAACATTTGTTTTAAATGTTCGCATTTTTTTGGGTTTGAAATGCCAGGAATATACATATCAATTTGTTGATTTTCACAAAAATCATTTACCAAATTTCCTGATTCTTGACACACATAACGCACTTTTATTGTGTTAGAAACTGCCCCCCCCCCGAAGGGGGAGTTATCCTTATTTTGTGCGTTTTGTGATTTGTTCCCCCTTCGGGGGTTAGGGGGCTTTTGGGTTATAATTTCCGAAAAAATATCCATCAAAAGCGGTGTTGCAACCTCTGCCCCAACAAGATTATTGATGCCTTCCCCTGTAAAATTCCCAACCCAAACGCCTATCGTGTAATCAGACGTGTAACCAATCGCCCACGCATCACGCCTGCCTAATGATGTGCCTGTTTTCCACGCAATTTTTGGTAAATCAAGCCTGTCCAATAAATGTTGGGGCATATCAGGGCGTTTATTTTGTGAAAGAATTTCACTAATCAAATAACAAGCAGATGACGAAATAATATTTTTATTTACTTCTTTTTTAAGAATTTTATTTTGATTTTCTTTTTTATTAACAAAAATGTAATTTAATTTTTCAAAATTTCCATTATTAGCAAAAATACTATATCCATTCACAAGTTCCTCCAAACTCACCCCACAACCACCCAAAGCCAACGAAAGACCAAGTTTTTTTTCGTCTTTTTCAACCTGTCCAAAATGCAGATTTTTCAACAAACTAACCAAATTTTTTGTACCAATATTATCCAATAACTGCACCGCAGGAATATTCAAGGATTGTACTAAGGCAAGTTCAGCAGTGATTTTTCCTCTAAATTTTTTATCAAAATTTTCAGGCAAAAAATCATTAAAAGTTGTAGGCACATCTTCCAAAATCGTTTTGGGTGTAATTTTTCCTTTGTCAATCGCCAAACCATACAAAAAAGGCTTTAATGTACTTCCTGGCGAACGAATTGCCTTGATGCCATTTACTTCGCCTTTGTGTTTTTTGTCCTCAAAATCCGCAGAAGAAATATACGCCAAAGCCTCGTGTGTGTGATTGTCCATCACCAACGCACAAGCATTGTGAATATTATAATTATTGAGTTTTTTGGCGTATTGTTGGACAAGTTGCTGGATTTTAGTTTGATATTCTGCTTCCAAAGTACAATAAATTTCGGTATTTTGAGGAAATTGTTTTTGCAAATCTAAGGCAAGAGGCGTAATTTTTTGGGGTAGATTAAGGCGTGAAACCACAAGCGGTTCTTGCAATGCCTGCGAAATATCATTATTTGGAAAAATATTTTTGTTCAATAATTTTTTCAGATATTTATTGCGTGCTTTTACAATTTCATCATTTTTCTTCCCAAATTCCCAACCATTTGGGCGATTGGGAATAATGGTAAGTGTCATAATTTCAGCCAAAGAAAGATATTGCGGTTTTTTTTGGAAAAAAATCAAAGACGCAGATTTTACACCTTCTATATTGCTTCCATAAGGCAGATTATTGACATACATTTGGAGAATTTCGTTTTTTGTAAAATAAAATTCTAATTGAAAAGCCCTAAAAATTTCCCAAATTTTTTGAAAATAAGTACGTGGTTTTCTGTCCAACATTCTCGCCACTTGCATTGTAATCGTGGAAGCTCCAGAGGTTCGTTTATTATACCAAATATTTTTGAAAAATGCCCTTGTAATTGCACTATAATTTACGCCCCAATGCCAATAAAAATATTTATCTTCTTTGAAAATAAGCATTTTTTGGAGTTGTGGATTGATTTCTTCAAGGTGCGTTTTTAGTCGCCATTTTTGGTCTTGGGACAAAAAACTATGCAAAATCGTACTACTATCGCGTGCATATACAAGCGTACTATGCGATTTTTGGGGAGGCAATGGACAAAAAAAATCCACCAAAAAAAATAAAAAAATAGGCGAAAAAATGAACCAAAACAGCATTAAAAGCCATTTTTGTTTAATTTTTTTTTTCCAATATTTCAAATAAAGTAAGATGTTCAATGTAGTTTTTTTAAATTTTTATAAAAATAAGCATTTTTTAAATTTTTATAAAATCTAAATGCATAAATATTTGTATTTTCATAAAAAAACACCATTCAAAACGATTGAATGGTGTTTTTTTATTTTTTAGAAAAGAATTATCAAAAGAATTACTTTTTCTTTCTATCGTTGCGAATCATTCGTTTGAGTTGTCTTTTTTCCGCAGGATTTTGTTCAAAATTGGCTAATGCAAGTGAAAAACCTTGTACGAAATTGGTGTAATTCACATCAAAATATCTATTATTAAATAATATATTGTCCATAATGATTTTTAAACAGGATTATTAAGATTAAAGGATTAACAGGATTAAAGATTTTTTTTAGTACAAATAAGATTACTTATTTTTTTCTCTTTAATTACAAGACACTAAAAATTAAAAAAAGTTGCCTGAATTTTTATTTTTTTTTATTGAGATTTTTGAGCAGGATTTTTAGGATGTTCAAGATTAACAGGATTTTAAAAATTTAAAGGTTAAAAGGATTTATTGAACATTTTTAAACCCTTTGAACCTTAAACTTTGAACCTTGAACTTCCTTTATTCTTTTAGCTTTCCCAGTGCTTTATCCAAATCAACCTTAGCAATAATTGCGTTATAATAAGCAGTAAAATATGCGTTTTCAGCTTGTTTAAAGGTGTTTTCTGCATCAATAATTTCAATATAAGTGCCTGTTCCGCCTTTGAATTTGGCTTGTGCAATGCGTGAAATTTCCCCTGCAAGTTCCATATTTTTCTTTTGAATGTCCAAATCTTTAAGACTATTGATGATGTTAAATTTGGCTTGTTCTACTTGAAAATCAGTAACTTTTTTAAAGATTTTGATGTCTTCTTCTACTTTTGCAAGGTCAATACGTGATTTTTGAACACCAGCTTTGCGTCTGCCACCATCATAAATAGGAATATTAAGCGAAAGTCCATAATACGCAAAAGAAAAATATCTTTTGTTGAATTGTGTCAAATCCGAAAAATTATTTGAACCTGTATTTGCACCATACGCAAAATTTCCCCTCAAACTTGGATAACCAAGCGATTTATTATAGCGAATAGTTAATAATTGTGCTTTTCTGTTAGTTTCCAAAAGGTCATATTCTGCCCTTTGCGTAAAATCTGCTTCTATATTTTGGAGATTATCCACACCCAATACCACCTCACGAATATTGCCCTGCAAAATCAAAGAATCCTTTACAGGCATACCCATTTGAAATTTCAATAATTTTTTTGAAAAATCTTGTAAAGCTACAATTTGGTCTTTTTGGGTTTTGAGATTATTTAAAGTAACCTCCAAACGCAACACATCAATTTTTTCTGCAAGACCATTTTTTTGCAATGCTTGCGTATATTTGAGCAAAGTATCTACTCTTAATAAATTAGCATCAATCAGTTTCATTCTTTCGTCATTTATCAAAACTGCATAATAACCTTTGGTTACTTTTTCAATAATATCAATTTTATTTTGTGCAATTACCTTTACAGAAAGGTCTTTATATACACGTGAGGCTTGAAGTCCAATCAAATACGAAAAATCAAAAATTAATTGTTCTACATTGATAGAGGCATTTGAAGTGAATTTTGCCCCAAAAGCAAGTGCCAAAGGCTCAGGAGTTGGATTGATTGGAAATGTATTGCCAGGAATTACGTTTTTTTGAATTACAATATTATCTGTAAATCCCATTCTTGCAGAAATCTGTGGAAGTCCTGTTGCATTAGTTTGTTTGATAGTTTGTTCTGCGGAAAGCACATCAAGATTATTTTTTTTCAATAATTCAGAATTTTGTATGGCATATTTTATACAACCATCTAAATTATAACTTTCTATGCCTTGTGTATTGTCTATTTGGGCGAATACAGGAGTATAAGAAAAAGTGAAAAGAACAATAAAAAGCAAAAGAAATGATATTTTTTTCATAATGTTTTATTTAAAAAAGTTTAAAAAGTTCAAGTTTCAAAAGTTTAAAAAGTTCAAAAAGTTCAAAAAGTTCAAGTTTCAAAAAGTTCAAGGTTTGATAAAATCCTGCTAATCCTTAAATCTTGAAAATCCTGTTTCAGAATTTGGCTGTTTCATTCATAATTTATAATTCATCATTCATCATTAAATTCCCCCTTTGGGGGTTAGGGGGCTTAATTCTGCTTTGTAAAAATTATATTTTTCAAGCCCTTTTTCTGTAACAAGTCCTTTGATAAAATGGGAAGTCATTGTACTTATTACTTCACTCATATCAAATTTTTGTAGTAATTCCAACATAGTTGCAACACCTTCAAAAGACGCAATACGCAACGTAGCAATAATTTCCATATTAAAATCTTGGTGATAAAGTCCTTCTTTGATACCTCTATTAAGGTTTTCCAAAATCGCAACTTTTACATAAAGATTGTGATGAGCGTGATGATTTTCCCACACGTTAGGGTGATATTTTCTAAGGTCATATATAAATGCAGGTTTTAATTGTTTGATTTCTTGTATTTTTAATTGCGTAATTTTTAATACTTCTTCTACAGCATCTTTTGAATCATTATGAATATCATTTATCATTTTTTTATCAAATTCAATCATATAATTGTGCAGTTTTTCTACAATCGTATTTTTATCTTCAAAATATTGATAGATTGTTTTTTTAGAAATGCCCAAATTTCGGGCTATATCGTCCATACTGACACTTCTTGTGCCATATTGCATAAACAGATTTTTTGCTTGTAGTAATATTTTTTCTTCCATAGAGAGGTTTAAAGTTTAAGGTTTAAGGTTCAAGGCTTTATTCAAAAAAATGTATTTTTTAAACTTTAAACCTTGAACTTTAAACTTTTTGTTGCAAATTTATAATAAGAAAACTTAGGAAACTATTAAAAAGTTTAAAGTTTCCTAAGTTTTTTAAGATTTTTTTTATAAATATAATTTTTTTTATATTTTATTGAATTATTTTTATAAATTCATTTTAATTTGTATTCCTTACACCTTTCCCCTTTCTACTTTCCCCTTGTATTTCCCCTTCTTACCACAAACCTCCTGCTAAAAAAGTAAGTCTTACGAAAGTTATTCGTGAATTTTCTTGAAGTGTAAGCGTAGTATCTAAGGTTTCTATTTGGTTATCATCAACAAAAACCGCAATCAATCCATCAAAAAAAGCCAATAAAACAGTTTCAACAGCTTTTTCTTGGTTTGCCTGTTTATCATTATAAATTGCCCCAAAACGCACTTTTCCCAAAGTTGCTTCGTGTTCCAATTCGTGTTCTTGGAAATATTGGAACAAATTTTTTTCTTTGGAATTGTCAATGATTTTTTGGTTAAATTCCTGCACTTGTTCTATGACAACTTGTGTCAATAAATCTTTGAGTGTTTGGATATTTTCGTTGATTTCAATGCTTTTGGCATCAATAAAAGGGCGTTTTTTACCTAATTGTTTTACAGAAAATAATAGTTTCATACGTTTTAATGATAAATTATGAATGATGAATGATAAATGAAACAGCCATTTTTCATTACTTTTGTTGTTTAATTTTAATTAAAACAAAATTACAAAAAAAAGCTCATAAAATAAAAAGGTTCTTCAAGAATTTATACGGAAACCTATATTTTGCAAACCCCACCCCAGCCCTCCCCAGAGGGGAGGGAGATGTAATACATTGATTATCAACGCTTTGCGAAAAGTCCTCCCCTCTGGGGAGGATTTAGGTGGGGTTTCACTCCGTATAAATCACAGAAGAACCAATAAAAATTAATGCTATTTTTTATATATTTTTCTACATAAAATTATACAAAAGAACACATATAAAATAAGCTAAAAATACGCTAAAAAAATCCTTTATTTATTTGTTGTTCAAAAGATTAGAATTACAATTATTTTTGAAAAATTTTCAAGTTTTTTAAAAATTTTAAAAAAAATAAAAAAAAAAATGTTTTTTATTTTGTGATTTATTTGTAATTTTGAAAATATATTTTTTTCAAATCAATTAAAAAACATAAAAAAATCACTTTTTTTAATCACTAATTTTATTCCCCTAATGACCTTAGACATCAACCTAAAAAATAAATTACGCGAGATATTTGGCTACACCCAATTTAGAGGTATGCAAGAAGATATTATTACCAACCTGCTTGCAGGCAATAATACTTTTGTTCTGATGCCAACAGGTGCAGGCAAATCCTTGTGTTATCAGTTGCCTGCTTTGGTGTCCGATGGCACAGCCATTATTATATCACCTTTGATTGCCCTGATGAAAAATCAAGTGGATCAGCTTGAGGCGTTGGGTGTAAAAGCAGAATTTCTTAATTCTACCCTTTCCAAAAGCGAAATGACAAGGGTAAAAAAAGCAGTATTGGCTGGCGAAACCAAAATGCTATACGTTGCCCCTGAAACCCTTACCAAAGAAAGTAATGTTGAGTTTTTGAAAAAAGCCAAATTATCTTTTGTGGCAATAGACGAAGCACATTGTATCTCTGAATGGGGACACGATTTTCGTCCTGAATACCGCAAAATTAGGGGAATTATTGAAACGATTGGTAATCTTCCTATTATCGCACTTACTGCAACAGCTACCCCAAAAGTACAAATTGATATTCAGAAAAATCTACAAATGGAAGATGCAAAATTATTCAAATCTTCCTTTAATAGACCTAATTTATATTATGAAGTTCGCCCAAAAACTTCTATCAAAAAACAACTTATAAGATACCTCAAAGCACGCAAAGGACAATCTGGCATCATTTATTGCCTTAGTCGCAAAAAAGTAGAAGAAGTATATGAATTATTAAAAGTAAATGATGTAAAAGCACTTCCATACCACGCAGGGCTTGAATCACAAATGCGTATGAACAATCAAGACGCTTTTTTGAATGAAGAATGTGATGTGATAGTAGCCACAATCGCCTTTGGAATGGGCATTGACAAGCCTGATGTAAGGTTTGTAATTCATTATGATGCCCCCAAATCCTTAGAAGGTTATTACCAAGAAACAGGTAGAGCAGGTAGAGATAGTATTCCTTCGGATTGTATTATGTTTTATAGTCCTGCTGATATTGTAAAATTAGAAAAATTTAACAAAGATAAAACCGTAGCTGAAAGAGAAAATGCACGTTATTTAATCCAAGAAATGAGCCATTATGCTACTTCTGGTGTGTGCAGAAGGCGACTTTTGTTAAGTTATTTTGGGGAAGCAGTACACGAAGATTGCGGAAATTGTAATAATTGTTTGCACCCAACCACCAAATTCCAAGCAAAAGAAACGGTTTTGCTTGCCTTAGACACCATTTTTCAAACAGGCGAAAGATTTGCATTTAACCATTTGGTTGATGTGCTAATGGGCGATAATACAAGTTATGTGCAAAGTTATGAACACAATAAATTAGATGTATTTGCAAAAGGAAAAACCCAAACACATCTTTATTGGGAATCTTTATTGAGGCAAATGTTGGTTTTTGGCTTATTGGAAAGGGATTTAGATGCCCAAACTTCCATTAGAATTTCAGAAAAAGGCAAGGAATATAGGGATTATCCGTATGCTATCACAATGAATCAAGACCACGATTATGCCAAACTTTTAGAGGAAAGTGATGAGGACAAAGAGGCTTTGGGTAATATTCAAACCACAAAAGCACACGATGAACAGCTTTTTGAGATGCTAAAAGCTCTCCGCAAAAAAGTTGCAAAACAAAAAGGTTTTCCACCTTATGCTATTTTTCAAGACCCATCTTTGGAGGAAATGGCAACCGTTTATCCTACCAACGACCAAGACCTCGCACAAATAAATGGCGTAGGAATGGGCAAAGTGGTGCGTTATGGTGCGCCATTTATTGAGCTTATCAAGCAATATGTGGAGGAGAACGACATTGAAACTGCCTCTGATGTTATCGTAAAATCAGCAGTAAATAAATCAAAATCAAAAATTTGGATAATTCAACAAATTGATAGAAAAGTGGATTTGGAGGAAATTTGTGAGGCTCAAAATCTGTCTTTTTCTGAGGTTTTGGACGAAATAGAACATATTTGTTATTCTGGAACTCGCCTCAATTTGGATTATTACATCAACCAAATTATGGAAGATGACCGCCAAGAAGAAATTTTTGAGTATTTTATGAATGCAGAAACCGATAACCTCCAAATTGCCCTTGAAGAACTTAGTGATGGCGAATATTCAGAAGAAGAATTGCGACTTATGCGTATTAAATTTTTGTCAGAAGTGGCGAATTAAAAGGTTAAGGTTTAAAGTTCAAGGTTTAAAACAAAAAAATGCTTTCTAAATCAATAGGAAGCTTCATTTTTTCAAGTTTATCTAAAAACCAAATAATATACTGCTTCAAGGTTTAAGGCGTAGCCAAACTTGGAACTGTTTTTCTTGCAAGTTTCCAACTTGCGGTTTGCAAAGCAAACCTACTGCAATATCAAGAAAATGAAACATTTTTGCGTGATTTGTGATTGTTTTTTGTGGTACGCAAGTTGAAAACTTGCCAAAAGGCAGTTCCAAGTTACGCTACGCTTGAAACTTGAAACAGAATAATATTTTTTTATTTTATGAATAAACTTAGAGTAGTGGGGGCTGTGTATAATTATTTTCAGCAAGGCACTATGACTGACAGAAACAAAATAATTAGAGGGTTAGATGATATAAAAAACCAACTTTTAAATGGTACATTTCCACATTAAATCAAAATTTTTGTTATGAAAATTTATAATGTTATTGTTAATAAGGATCATGAAATTTTGTTTCCAGATGTGGAATACAATGATTATGATATTTCTACTTTCAGGTTAGATTTTTTACCAAAAAAAAATAAATGGCCAAGTATAAATTGGTATTCTCAGTATGCAAATTTTAAACAAGGTAACTTTTATGCTTATTCCTTTTTTAAAACTTTCATCTTTGATGAAAATGTTTTAAAAAGCGATTTATACGATTTTATAGACCAATGTTGTGAAACATTACCTATAAGTTACAATGAAAAAAAATTATATTTGGCAAATGTTACAACTTGTTATAATGTGTTGGATAGAAAAAAAACAGTTTGGCAATATCCTAATAGGAGTTATGATGGACCCTTTTCAAAAGGCTTTATATTAAAATATGAATTTTATAGAAATAGAGAATTTGCACCTATTTTTTGCATTCCTGAAACTTATGAGGTTTATATCTGTTGTGATGGAATAAACTCTGATTTTAAACAAATTTATGAAAGGGAAGGTTTTACAGGTCTTGAGTTTGAGTTAGTTGCTGAATGGGATTAGTTCTTCCCCCACTCCTCCAAGTTTACCTAAAACCAAATAATATACTGCTTCAAGGTTTAAGGCGTAGCCAAACTTGGAACTGTTTTTCTTGCAAGTTTCCAACTTGCGGTTTGCAAAGCAAACCTACTGCAATATCAAGGAAATGAAATATTTTTGTGTGATTTGTGATTGTTTTTTTGTGGTACGCAAGTTGAAAACTTGCCAAAAGACAGTTCCAAGTTACGCTACACTTAAAACTTGAAGCAGAATAATATTTTTTTATTTTATGAATAAACTTAGAGTAGTGGGGGAACAAAATGTATTTCAAAAAGTATATAAATCAGTTGAGCAACCTAAACCTATAAATCGTAAATTTGAAAGAATTACTCCACTTGATAAACGAAATGTTTCAGAATCCACTGGAGTACATCGAGAAAAATTTGTAAGGTAAAACTAAACTTACCCACATTAAAAAAAATGATAACACAAATTAAAGAATCAATACCTGCTTTGTTATTTATTGGATTTATGATATTCATAATGTACCTAATTGATGATAATAATCAGGATATTGATTATGGTAAAA